>DATHPL010000062.1:0-2734 GCA_035483915.1 Bradyrhizobium sp. | reverse complement strand
GCCTGTTCCAGCCGCTTGAGCAGCGGGGTGAGCGTGCCGGAATCCAGGAACAGCCGCTCGCCGATCTCCTTGACCGGCACGCCGTCGCGCTCCCACAGCACCAGCATGACGAGATATTGCGGGTAAGTCAGGCCGAGCCGGTCCAAGAGCGGCTTATAAACGCGATTGAACGCGTGCGCCGCGGAGTAGACGGCAAAGCAAATCTGGTTGTCGAGCCGCAGCAGCTGGTCTGCGGCCGGCGGTTTTCGGGCCATTTCAGTATCCTCGTCACAATCGGCCGCCATTGTGGGCCGGGATGGCCTCATATTCAATTGCGTACAATTAAATGTGAGGCGCCGTTTTTTATATTGTGCACAATCGAATTGTTTGCAATACATCTGGCACTGAAACTCAAACAGAGGAGATCCCCATGTCGGTGAATGTGCTCTACAAGACCCAGGCGAAGGCCACTGGCGGCCGTGACGGTCACGCCGCGACGCTGGACGGCGCACTCGACGTCAAGCTCACGACACCAAAGGAACTCGGTGGCGGAGGCGGCGCCGGCAACAATCCCGAACAGCTTTTCGCTGCCGGCTATGCCGCGTGCTTCATCGGTGCGATGAAATTCGTCTCCTCGCAAGGCGGCCCGAAGGTGCCGGCTGACGCCGCGGTGACGTCGACGGTCGGCATCGGCCCGCGTTCCGAAGGCGGTTTCGGCCTCGACATCGCGCTGGAGGTCTCGCTGCCGGGGCTGGCGCGCGCGGAGGCCGAGGCGCTGGTCGCCAAGGCCCATCAGGTGTGCCCCTACTCCAACGCCACCCGTAACAATGTCGACGTCCGCCTGACCGTGGTCTGAGGCATTTCCCGCGAGCGGCCCGTCGTTTTGCGTTTTGCGACGGGCCGCTTGCTAGAAAACCGATTGATGCCGGTGACGAAGACCGCTAGCCCTCAGATCCTCCTGTAGCGCATTTGAGAGCGAAGGTTTTCGATGACTGAAATCAATTCGGGCGCGATGGCAGGCCTGCGTGTGATCGACCTGACGCGCGTGCTCGGTGGCCCCTTCTGCACCCAGATTCTCGCCGACCACGGCGCCAACGTGATCAAGGTCGAACCACCGGCCGGCGACGAGGTGCGCGACTGGGGACCGCCGTTCCACGATGAAGACGCGGCCTATTTTGTCGGCATCAACCGCAACAAGCGCTCGGTCGGACTCGATCTCGCGTCCGAGGGCGGCCGTGCGGTGCTGATGAAGATGCTCGAGGGCGCCGACGTCCTGATCGAGAATTTCAAACCCGGCACGCTCGATAAATGGGGCATCGGCAACGATGTTCTGCGCGCGAAATTTCCCAGACTTGTTCACTGCCGCATCTCCGGTTTCGGCGCCGACGGACCGCGCGGCGGCAATCCCGGCTACGATGCGATCATCCAGGCGATGACCGGAATGATCATGGCGACCGGCTCGCCGCAATCGGGCCCGATGCGAATCGGCGTTCCCGTGGTCGACATCACCACCGGCCTTTATGCCGCGATCGGCATCCTGATGGCCTTGTCGGAGCGGCAGCGCTCCGGGCAGGGGCAGTTCATCGAAACCACCCTGTTCGAAGCCGGGCTCGCGGTCATGCATCCGCACAACGCGAATTATTTCATGCACGGCAAACCGCCGTCGCTCACCGGCAACGAACATCCCAACCTCGTGCCTTACGCGATCTTCCCGACGCGCACCGACAACATCTTTATCGGCGTCGGCAATGACGGCACCTTCCGCAAGCTAGCCAAGGAAATCGGCAAGCCGGAGCTGGCAGTCGATCCGCGCTTTGCCCGCAACCGGGATCGGATTGCCAACCGCGAGGCCTTGCGCGCCGAGTTGGCCGCCGTATTCAGCCAGCACGATGCCGAACCGCTGTGCGATCGCCTGCTGGCTGCGGGACTTCCCGCAGGCCCGGTCCAGCCGATCGACAAGGCACTGACCAGCCCCCACGCCGTCCACCGCGGCGATGTGGTGGAAAAGGACTGGTACAAGGGCGTGGCCTCGCCGATCCGCATGGGGCGGAGCCAGGCGAGCCTGCGCAGCGTCCCGCCCACCTTCGGCCAACACACCGCCGAGGTGCTCGCCGAGTTCGGCTACTCCAGCTCCGAGATCGAGGGCCTCGCGGCCGAGGGCGTGATCTGCACCGAACGCCGCCGTTAACCAACGGCGGCGCTTTCCCTAAAAGCCTGCTGGGGAAAGGCTTTGGGCGCATCCACGGGATGCTTGAACACGCCCGAATGATGCCCATATTGGTTGGGGACCGGAGGGTGAATCCACCTTCAGGTCATGTTGGGGTGCCGCAAGGGCCCCGGAACTTCAAAGTCGCTTCGAGAGGGCTTTGCAAATATGTCTCGTGTTCCCTCGTTATCGAGTCCGTTTTTGCTGGGATTTGACGAAATCGAGCGTGCGCTCGATCGCGTCGTCAAGGGTGCGGACGGCTATCCTCCCTACAACATCGAACGTTGCGACCGTAGCAATGGGCAGCCGGAAAGGCTGCGCATCACGCTCGCGGTGGCGGGATTTACCCGCGACCAACTCGATGTAACCACTGAGGAAAACCAACTCGTCATCCGCGGACGCCAGCAAGACGACAAGGCCCGGCAATACATCCATCGCGGCATCGCCGCGCGCCACTTCCAGCGCACCTTCGTGCTGGCGGAGGGGATGCTCGTGCTGGGCGCGGACTTGAAAAACGGGCTGTTGTCGATCGATCTCGCCCGGCCGGAA
>DATHPL010000061.1:0-2305 GCA_035483915.1 Bradyrhizobium sp. | reverse complement strand
CTCCAGAACGCCGCGGCGGGTGGCGTCCGAGAGCGCGGCGAACGAGGCATCGAAGCGGGTCTGGTTATACTGAACCATGTGGTTCAGTATCTACCACAGGGATTGGCGGCATGCAAGGAAAGGCCGGGCGCGCTGCGTCGCAGGCCTGCATTCACATCGACTCGGCGATCCCCAGGCCCTCAGGAATGCGGAGAGACCGTAACCCCATCGCGGCTTCGTCCGATCACGATCCCAGCAGCGGATGGTCCCGCAGCACCTCTTCGCGAATCGACGGGGCCTGGATCGCGCGAAACAGAATTCGCGCCGTCCTGACGTCGTCGGCCGTCAGACAGAGATCGATGATCTGGCGCACGCCGGTGTCGCGCAACAGATCGTCACTGATCTTCATCGCGGTCTCCATCGCCGCCCGCGCCGCGCGCTCGTAGCGCTGAAACTCATGTTGGTTGTTTTTGCCGCCGGGGGCGGCCACCTTCTCGGCGCTACCTGAGGCCGCGCGGCAAATATCGCGAATGCGGTGAGCGGCCTCGATGTCGCCGAGCGGCCCGGCCACCGGCTCTTCCCAGATATCCTTCGGCTCGGGCTTGTTGAACCAGCGCATCGCCATGGCTCATGTTCCCGCTCAACCGCGCTGGCGGATGGTCGGCTCGGTTGGAATGACCCTGCGCACCGTAATCGGAGAACCATCGGATTCAAAACGCAGGTCGTATTTCTTGCCGCTCCTGTCGGTCGCAGAGCAGACCACGCTGGAGACATGGCCGGTGGCGAAATTGCCGAGTTGCACACACCGGCCCGCGGACCTCAGCACTGTCGGCACCGGAAGGCCATCGGCTTTCGGCTGGCTTTTCGAATTCAGCAGCATCCGGTCGACCGTCAGGTCATACAGGTTATCATTGCTCCGCCGGCTATTCTCGCCGGAGAACGAGATGATGTGGCTCTGGTCGGCAGGATCGTCGATCGCGATGGTAAAATAAGCCCGGCCTTGAACACTATGGGCATAGGCGACCGTGCGGCAGGCAAAATCCCGCCCCGCGATTTTGAGCGTGCTGCATGTTCCCGTCATCAGCGCGAACAGATCTGTGTCCGGCGTCTGCGGCTTGAGTTCGTCCGTGTCGCCCGCCCCGATAGCTGGCTGGGTTTGCGCGGAATCCACCGTCGGCTCCGGCAAACGATCGCCGTCCGCCGCGGCCGACATCTGTGGCACCAGCATCAGGATCAGGGCGGCTGTCATATTCCGGCGGAGTCGCATCATCAGGTCCAAATTTTTCAGGCCGAAAAACAATGTCAGTCGAACACGGCACCGCTTTAGCTGCAAATTATTTCATCCGCTCAACGCCGGAATGATTTTTCCCGGATTGAAGATGTTCTGGGGGTCGAGCGCCTGCTTGATCGCGCGCATGGCGTCGATGGCCTCGGTGCCGAGCTCACCTCTGAGGTATTTCTGCTTGCCTTGCCCGATGCCGTGCTCGCCGGTGCAGGTGCCGCCCATCGACAGCGCGCGCTCGACCAGGCGATGCATGAAGTCCTCGCCGCGCGCCATTTCGTCGGCATCGTCGACGTCGCAGAGCAGCGAGCAATGGAAATTGCCGTCGCCGACATGGCCGACGATCGGCGATTGCAGCCGCAGGCGTTTCAGATCGTCCTCGGTTTCGGTGACGCAGTCGGCGAGCCGCGAGATCGGGACGCACACATCGGTCGCCACCACGCCGGCGCCGGGCCGAAGCGCCTTGACCGCCCAGTAAGCATCGTGCCGCGCCTGCCACAATTTAGTGCGATCCTCGGGCCGCGTGGTCCAGGTGAAGTCGCCGCCGCCGCATTCGCGCGCGATCTCGGCAAAATTCCTTGACTGTTCGGCGACATCAGCCTCGCTGCCATGGAATTCAAGCAGCAGAAGCGGCGTCTCGGGCAAGGTCAGCTTCGAATAGGAATTGCACGCCTTCACCTGCTCGGCGTTCAGCAGTTCGATCCGCGCGACCGGAATGCCGGTCTGGATCGCCATGATCGTCGCCTGGCAGGCGCCGCGCACGCTGTCGAACGAACAGGCGGCTGCTGCAATGGTTTCGGGAATGCCGCGCAGCTTGATCGTGAGTTCGGTGATGATCCCGAGCGTGCCCTCCGCACCGATGAACAGATGGGTGAGGTCGTAGCCCGCGCTCGATTTCTTTGCGCGCGTGCCGGTCGTGATGATCTCGCCGTCGCCGCGCACGACTTTGAGCGCCAGCACGTTCTCGCGCATGGTGCCGTAACGCACCGCATTGGTGCCGGAGGCGCGCGTCGAGGCCATGCCGCCGAGCGAGGCGTCGGCGCC
>DATHPL010000060.1:0-2518 GCA_035483915.1 Bradyrhizobium sp. | reverse complement strand
GCGGAGGCTTCGATGAACAGGATCTGGTGGCCGATTTGCTTGGAGATATTGTCGAGACGGATCATGCGTGTGTGGGGCCCGAAAGGAGTTTCGGGCCGCTCTTAGAGCATGATGTGGGAAAATGAAAGCAGTGAGAGCAGGCTCCCTCTCCCGCTTGCGGGGAGAGGGTTGGGGTGAGGGGGATTCTCAACAATCGAGCTTTCGGAAAGTCCCCCTCACCCGCAGCCCATCTGACGATGGGCGGCGACCTCTCCCCGCAAGTGGGGCGAGGTGAAGAAACAGCACGTGACGCGTGATTGCTCCTACTTCAGTTCCGTGATCACCGCACTCGCCGAGCCGCGCACCACGAGCTCGGTATGAATACGGTCGCGCTTGTTGAAGCGGATATCACCGGATTTGTACTCGTTCACTACCGCCTTGCCGTTCGGCTCGGTCGATTGCAGCGGCGAGTCCTCCAGATAGACCACCACGACATCCTTATCGTGGAAATGCATCGGCGTCGGATCGTTCAGGAACCAGCGATAGTGCCAGACGATGACGCGGTCGTTTTCCAGGAGCTTGTCGATATGCGGCCGCGGATAGGCGTTGGGATAGCCGGTATTGTTGGCGAGTGGCGCCACAGGATAGTTTTTCAGATCGATGACGATGGTGCGAACCCCGGGGATACCCGCGGTCTCGCCCGCACGGCCGAACCTGGCGGTGCCGTCGGCAAAAGAAATGGCGACAAAGTCGTCCGGCATCGGTGCGATGCTTTCGGTCGTGTCGAAGACCTTGACGCGCTCGTTGTCGATCACGGCCGGCGCAGGTTCCGCGGCGAAGACCGGCGATGCCGGTGCACTCAACAGAGCGAGGCCGAACGAAGCCATAAGAACAAGCACGCCGCGCTTTCGCATTTTCCCGCCATCCTTGATTGTTATTTTTAAAGAGCCGTTCGCGCTGACCCCGACCGCCTTTGACCTGCGATCAACCCTCAACGTAACGGTCGCTCGGCCTGGCAGCAAGCTGACGGCCGGCGCGTTCCGCCTGTTGCCGGCCGGCATCGCCTGGCATGTAATTCCGGAAACATTTGTGCACAAACGACAGGCATTGGTGTGCGCGCGAGACATCTAGTGATATTTGAATCGATATAACGAAGCGATCGTCCGGCGCACCGCTTCTTCCGATTGAGGGCAAAGTCCTGTAGCCTTGACTTCGATAGGCGCGATCAACGGTATCTTGAACAAACCCGAGCGAGAGCGACGCGAGCAGACCAACCCATGTCTTTTGAGCCTCTCGTCAATCCGCTCCAGCGATTTCCGGTATTTCAGACCTCCGATCCGGAGGAATTCAGGCATGCCTTGCTGACGCGGTACGGCGCGACCAATGCCGAGATCAAATCATCCAAAGGCCTGACGGCGAGGGGCAGTCTCGTTCAGCTTCAAAGCATCGGCCTTATCTACGGCTATGGGAGCACCACTGCGAGCTGCGAGTTTCCGGAGGCTGAACGGTTTCGCCTGTTCAGCGCCTTCACGGGCAAGGGCCAATCGACGATCGGAAAACACGCCATCGCACTCGATGCGGATCAATGTTGCATCATCTCGCCCGGCCAGAAAGTCACGCTCGCCAGCGATGGCGGCCATGAATGGTTCAACATGCGGATCGATGGCGGCGCGTTCGAACGCAAGCTGTGCTATCTTCTCGGCGCGCAGCCGAGCGGCAAGCTTGTGTTCGAGACTGCCGTCAACCGAAACACGCCCCGCTTTCAGCAGCTCTGGCGGCTGATCCGTTTTTTCGCCGAACAGCTCAACACAGCTTCCGAGGCGTTGCCGCCGCTGGTGCAGCGCGAACTCGAGCAGGCCATTCTGGTATCGTTCCTGAGCGCCAACCGGCATAATTTCAGCGATCTCCTGGAGCGGGAACCGAACGACACCCTGCCCTCGCATGTGCGCCGGGCGGAGGAATTCATCGAGGCCCATTGGGACGAGGCGATATCGATCGAGAACCTGGTGGAAACAACCGGCGTCGGCGCACGCGCGATCTTCCGGGCGTTCCAGCAGAGCCGTGGCTATTCCCCGATGGCCTTTGCGAGGATGGTGCGGCTCAGGCATGCCCGCGAAATGCTCGCTTCGGGGGATCCCGAGGCTTCCGTCACGGCCGTCGCCTTTGTCTGCGGTTTCGGCAACCTCGGACACTTCGCGCGGGATTATCGCGAAACCTTCGACGAGCGCCCCTCCGAAACGCTGGCCCGTTCGGCGCGCCGGAGCTAGAGGGCGCATCGCGTCGGCTTCTCTCCCGACCTAAAACCACCACACTTCGGTGCATATCGAAGCATCATGGCTTCCCGGCGTGGCATACTCTGGGCTGCCAGCGCGAGTGGAGGATAGCGATGACGAAAGAAGTGATCCGCGTCGAACCGTTGTCGACCTATCTGGAACGGGTGAAGGCGCCTGCCTCCGTCGTGACGCGGCACGGCGACACGATCTATGTGTCGGGGCTTCCGCCGTTCGATCCCCAAACCGGCAGCGTTGTCGTCGATGCG
>DATHPL010000059.1:0-1738 GCA_035483915.1 Bradyrhizobium sp. | reverse complement strand
GGTCGATGGTGACCGTTTCTTCCGCCTTCATATCGTCGAGGCGGGAGAGGATCAGTTTCAGGGTCTTGTCGGCGTCTGGTTGCGCCTTCAAGGCCGCAGCTTTGGTCGATGTTTTACGCGCGGGTTTGGTTGCGGTCTTCTCAGAAACCTTGGGTAAAACAGACTTGGACAATACAGACGTGGCCAGGGACCATTCCTTTCACTGTATCGCGAACGCCCGAATCCTTCGAACGCCCGACACTATTCTATGCATGTGGGGTTAATGGTTTCAATATCCAGTACCCCACCGGCGCGATTCCGAAGTTCGAAAGTGTCATTCCGGCCACCCCCGACATGAACTTCGGAAAATGTGAGGCGGCCGGTAATTTGATGTGTGCTGGCGCCGCGACGGGCGGCTTCAACTCGCCCTCCAGCTGCCGTCCTGGTTCCGCAGACCCGTCGATGACAGGTGCAGTTTCAAGCCGGTGAGAAAGACCCACGCGGGCGTGCGTTGTTCAGCAAGGCTTGCAGCCTGATTTTCCGGGAGACGGTAGCGCGCAAGAGCCTGGGCGGTCGGCGAGGCGAGGGCACGAAGGCTTTGCGGCGGACGGTCGATCACAGCGATCGGGACCTCGGATGCTATACGCCGCCAGTCGTGCCAGCGGTGAAATTGCGCAAGATTGTCCGCTCCCATGATCCAGACAAAGTGCAGACCTGAAGCACGGCGGCACAAATACCTTATCGTGTCAGCAGTGTAGCGCGTTCCGATGACGGATTCGAGACAGCTCACATCGATGCGCGGATCGTGCGCCACCTGCCGCGCCGCCTTCATGCGCTCAATCAGATCGTGCGGCGCCCGGTCGGCCTTGAGCGGATTGCCCGGCGTCACCAACCACCACACCCGGTCAAGTTTCAAACGCTTGATCGCGAACAGACTGATGGCGCGATGCGCCAGATGCGGCGGATCGAACGAGCCGCCGAGAAGGCCGATGCGCATGCCGTTAGCATATGGGGGAAGAGCGGAGGCCACAGATGGCGAAGCCGGGGAAACTTTGCTCAACGCGTTCCCCGCTGCGGGCAGTTTGTGTGCATCACGGCCGCGTCTGTCCGTTGCCGTGAACGCGGTATTTGAAGCTGGTCAACTGTTCTGCGCCCACCGGGCCTCGGGCGTGAAATCTGCCGGTGGCAATGCCGATCTCGGCGCCGAAGCCGAACTCGCCGCCATCGGCAAACTGGGTGGACGCATTGTGCAACACGATGGCTGAATCGACCTCATTGAGGAATTTGTTCGCGGCAATCCCGTCCTCGGTCACGATCGCGTCGGTGTGGTGCGATCCGTGGTTGTGAATATGGGCAATCGCCTCGTCGAGGCCGTCCACGACCTTGGCCGCGATGATCGCGTCCTCATACTCGGTATCCCAATCTTCATCGGAAGCCGGTTTCACGCGGGCATCGGCCGCTTGCACGGCATCGTCACCGCGCACCTCGCAGCCTGCATCGAGCAGCATCTCGATCAGCGGCTTGAGCGATGTCGTTGCGCCCTTGCGATCGACCAGCAGGGTTTCGGCTGCGCCGCAAACGCCGGGCCGCCGCATCTTGGCGTTCAGCACGATCGATTTGGCCATCTCCAGACTAGCAGCGCGATCGATATAGACGTGATTGACGCCTTCGAGATGCGCGAAGACCGGCACGCGCGCTTCGGCTTCGACGCGGCCGACCAGGCTCTTGCCGCCGCGCGGCACGATCACGTCGATGGCGC
>DATHPL010000058.1:0-2009 GCA_035483915.1 Bradyrhizobium sp. | reverse complement strand
TGACCTTGCTGTACCTGCCGGGTCTCTACGCACTTTGGTTCCGCAAGAGCCTTGAGGAGAGCGGCCCGCAACAGCAGACGGGCCTTGCGCCGCAGCATCAAGATGGAGCACAAGCTGCATTTCCGCTTGCCGAAGCGGCTGAATAATTGAACATTTAAAGCCAGGACTTGAGCACGACATGACGCTGATTGCCGAACATACCGAAACAGACACCCGGGAACGCATCCTTGTGGTTGCGGAACGGCTGTTCCGCGAGCTCGGTTATCAGAAGACGACCGTCGGCGACATCGCCAAGGCGCTGCACATGAGCCCGGCCAATGTGTACCGCTTCTTCGACTCGAAGAAGGCGATCCACGAAGGTGTCGCCCGCGTGCTGATGGGAGAGGTGGAAGTGGCGGCCCAGGCCATCCTGGCAAAACCGGGCCCCGCCACGCCCCGGTTGCGCGAGCTGTTGATGACGATCCATCGCATGAACTCGGAACGCTTTGTCGGAGATTCCAAGCTGCATGAGATGGTCGAGATCGCGATGGAGGAGAGCTGGGAAGTCTGCGTTGCGCATATGCAAACCATCGTCGAGGCCATCGGTGGCGTGATCGCGCAAGGCGCAGCCTCTGGCGAATTCGATGTGACGGATGTGCCGCTGGCGGCCATGTGCACCTGCCAGGCTATGCTCGGTTACTTCCATCCGCAGATGATTGCCCAGGCGATGAACAAGCCCGGGAAACCCCACGCGGAGATCGACCAGATGATTGATTTCATGCTTGCCGGACTTGCAACCCGCAGGCAGAAATGAAATAGCGATCCGGGAATGCCGTAGGAATTAAAGCCGCAGGAAATCTAGCGTGGACGCATCGAGCCCCAAGGACTTGCACTATTACGAGCCGAAGAGCGGTCACGGTCTCAAGCACGATCCGTTCAACGCCATTGTCGCGCCACGCCCGATCGGCTGGATTTCGTCACGCGACGCCAAGGGCAACGTCAATCTGGCGCCCTACAGTTTCTTCAACGGCTTCTGCTACGTGCCGCCGATCATCGGGTTTTCCTCGACCTCCTGGAAAGACAGCGTGGTCAATATCCAGGAGACCGGCGAGTTCGTCTGGAATCTTGCGACCATGGATCTGGCGAAGCAGATGAACGCCACCGCCGCGCATGTCGCCCATGACGTCAACGAGTTTTCGATCGCCGGCTTGACGCCTGCGCCGTGCAAGCTCGTCAACGTGCCCCGCGTCGCCGAAAGCCCGGTTTCGTTCGAATGCAAACTGACCCAGGTCGTCCAGTTGCAGCGGGCTGACGGTAAAAAGGTCGACGCCTGGCTCACGCTCGGTGAGGTCGTCGCCGTGCATATCGACAAGGCGATGATCCGGGACGGCGTCTATCAGACTGCGCTCGCCCGCCCCATCGTGCGTGCGGGCCGCCGGGGCGATTACTTCGAAATCCGCCAGGACGCCATGTTCGAGATGCCGCGGCCGGATTAGCACCCCTTTAAGCTACTGATGGTATTACGGAACTGCTGAGGCTGCCCGCCGTTATCCGTCCGGGCGGCGCGGCATCAATTTCGTTTTATTTTGAATGCGGTGTATCAACCAAATTTCGACGCATTCCGTTAGGTGAGTCGTGCTTTGATGTAGCTATTCCCCATCGCGCCGCGCCGCCGAATATAGGGACATCGCCATGAGCTCCTTCCGCCGCGATTTCATCACCAAGCCGATCTTCTCCTGGGCACGTGGCGTTTTGCCGTCGATGTCCGACACCGAGCGCGAGGCGCTGGAGGCCGGCGACGTTTGGTGGGATGCCGACCTTTTTACCGGCAATCCGGAGTGGTCGAAGCTGCTCAAGCAGGCGCCGGCCGTGCTGACGGCAGAGGAGAAGGCCTTCCTCAACGGTCCGGTCGACGAACTTTGCGCGATGCTCGACGACTGGAAGATCAATTGGGAATGGCGCGACCTGCCGCCCGAGGTATGGGACTTCGTCAAGCGCAATAAATTCTTCGGAATGATCATTCCGAAGGA
>DATHPL010000057.1:0-2480 GCA_035483915.1 Bradyrhizobium sp. | reverse complement strand
GCGGACGCCGTCATTGGCCAGGATATCGTCCTTGCGCTCGGTATGGCGATGGCGTTCCGGCGACAGCCGAACGATCGAGAAGTCCGACGTTCCGCCGCCGATGTCGGCGATCAGCGCGATCTCCTCGGAGCGGATCTGGCGTTCGTAATCGAGCGCAGCTGCGATCGGCTCGAACTGAAATGAGATGTCCTTGAAGCCAACACTCTCGGCGATGTCGCGCAGTGTCCCCTCTGCTCTGGCATCGCCGGCCGGATCGTCTTCGACGAAGTGCACGGGACGGCCATGCACGACCTGCCGCAACGGGTATCCGACGACCTGTTCCGCGCGCCGCTTCACCGCACCGATATAATAGGCGATGACATCACGGAACCTGACGCGCTCCCTGCCGACACGCGTGGTCTCGTCGATCAGTGAGGTGCCGAGGACCGATTTGAGGCTGCGCATCAGCCGCCCGGCGTCACCCTCGACATAAGCCTCAATGGCGCGACGACCGATATGGGCACCGGCGTTGGCCTTGTAGAAGATCGCGCTCGGAATCGTGACGTGATCGCCCTCGAGCGCGACCAGCACAGGAACATCGCTGATAACGGTGCCAAGCGTCGTGTTCGACGTACCGAAATCCAGACCGCAAATCGACATGACCGCTCCGAAAACGAAACGTCCGTCTACACACTTCGCAGCGCGCGATCTAGCATTATATTTTCGTCGAGCAACCCGTCGGGCAAATGCGGAAACCACAGGAATTTTCAAAGCAAAACAACGCGATCCACAGAACTTTCAATCGCGTCATGTGGGGTTGATGAATCATGCCGCATCGGTCCATAAGCGATCGTGACGGCGGCAGCACCCGCCGTAGCGTTTCGAAGGAAGATTCTCGCGTGGCAAACATCAATCGACAGATCGCCGAAGAACTTGGCGTCCGCGAACAGCAGGTCGCGGCAACGGTGGAACTGCTCAACGGCGGCGCGACCGTGCCGTTCGTCGCGCGCTATCGCAAGGAAATGACCGGCGGCCTCGATGATGCGCAACTGCGCACGCTGGAGGAGCGTCTGACCTATCTGCGCGAGCTTGAAGAACGCCGCACCGTGATTCTGGAATCGGTGCGCGAACAGGGAAAGCTCGACGCCGCGCTGGAAGCCTCCATTATGGCGGCCGATACCAAAGGCCGGCTCGAGGACATCTACCTGCCGTTCAAGCCGAAGCGCCGGACCAAGGCAGAGATTGCCAAGGAAGCCGGCCTCGAACCACTGTCGGATCTGCTGTTGGCTGAGCCGAAGAACGATCCGGCGAAGGTCGCTGAAGCGTTCGTCAACGCCGATAAGCAGGTCGCTGACGTCACCGCAGCACTTGACGGCGCGCGCGCGATTCTGGTCGAGCGTTTCGCGGAAGACGCCGACCTGATTGGCGCGCTGCGTGAGCAGATGTGGTCGAGCGGCCTGATGTCGTCCACCGTACGCACCGGCAAGAAGACCGAAGGCGAGAAGTTCAAGGACTATTTCGAATTCAGCGAGCCGCTGCACAAGCTGCCGTCGCATCGTATCCTGGCGCTGTTCCGGGGCGAGAAGGAAGAGATCCTCGATCTGGCGATGCAGCCGGAGCAGACGGCTGCGACATCAGCGCCGGCAACGACGCCGAATTCCTATGAACTGAAAATCATGCAACGCTTCAATATCTCTGATCACGGCCGCCCCGGCGACAAATGGCTGACGGAAACGGCGCGCTGGGCCTGGCGCACCAAGATCCAGGTGCATCTTAACATCGACCTGCGGATGCGACTGTGGACATCAGCCGAGGAAGAAGGCGTCCGCGTCTTTGCGGCCAACCTTCGCGACCTGCTGCTGGCGGCGCCGGCCGGCGCGCGCGTCACCATGGGCCTCGATCCCGGCTATCGCTCCGGCGTCAAGACGGCGGTGATCGATGCCACCGGCAAGGTGGTCGCGACAACGACGATCTATCCGCACGAACCGCAACGCGCATGGGATGCGTCGCTGGCTGTGCTCGGCAAGCTCGCCGTGCAGCACAAGGTCGACCTGATCGCGATCGGCAACGGCACGGCGTCGCGCGAGACCGACAGACTGGCGTCGGACCTGGTCAAGCTGCTGCCCGACCTGAAGATGTCGAAGATCGTGGTGTCCGAGGCCGGCGCGTCGGTCTATTCGGCCTCGGCCTTTGCCTCCGAAGAACTGCCCGAACTCGACGTCACGCTGCGCGGCGCGGTGTCGATCGCGCGGCGTCTGCAGGATCCGCTGGCGGAACTGGTGAAGATCGATCCGAAGGCGATCGGCGTCGGCCAGTATCAACACGATCTCGGCGAATCCAAGCTCGCGCGCTCGCTCGATGCCGTGGTCGAAGACTGCGTCAACGGCGTCGGCGTCGATGTCAACACCGCTTCCGCACCGCTGCTCGCCCGCGTGTCGGGCATCGGCGCCGGCCTGGCGCAAAGCATCGTTCAGCATCGCGATGCGAACGGCCCGTTCAAA
>DATHPL010000056.1:0-2383 GCA_035483915.1 Bradyrhizobium sp. | reverse complement strand
TCACGCCGAAGCGCCTTGCGCTGCGAGCTGTGCGGCCTGGTGCTCGGTCGTCAATGCGTCGGTCAATTCGCCAAGCGCTTCACCCGCGATGACCTGCGGAAGCTTGTAGAGCGTCAAATTAATCCGGTGATCGGTGACGCGGCCTTGAGGGAAATTATAGGTGCGAATGCGTTCGCTGCGGTCGCCGGAACCAACTTTCTCCTTGCGGTCCGCCGAGCGCGCGGCATCGATGCGCTGGCGTTCGGCGTCATAGATGCGCGAACGCAAGATATTCATCGCCGAAGCCCGGTTCTTATGCTGTGACCGGCTGTCCTGCATCATCACGACGATGCCGGTCGGAATATGGGTGATGCGGATCGCGGATTCAGTCTTGTTGACGTGCTGACCGCCGGCGCCCTGCGCCCGCATGGTTTCGATCCGCAAATCGTCGCTCTTGATGTCGACGTCGACATCCTCGACCTCCGGCAGCACCGCAACCGTCGCCGCCGAGGTGTGGATGCGGCCTTGCGTCTCGGTATCGGGTACGCGCTGCACCCGGTGTACGCCCGATTCGAATTTCAGTTTGGCAAAAGCGCCGCGGCCCTGCACCTCGGCGATGATTTCCTTATAGCCGCCCACGGTGCCTTCGCTCGCCGAGATCACTTCGACCTTCCAGCCCTGCAAATTGGCGAAGCGTTCGTACATGCGGAACAGATCGCCGGCGAACAATGAGGCTTCATCCCCACCGGTGCCGGCGCGGATTTCCAGCACTACGTTGCGGTCGTCCATGGCGTCCTTGGGCAACAGCGCAACGCGGATCTTTTGCTCCAGATCGCCGATGCGAGCCTGAAGTTCTTCGCGCTCGGCTTCCGCCATGCTGCGCATTTCGGGGTCAGTTGCGGGATCCGCAATCAGACCGTCAGCATCGGCGAGTTCGCTGCGCGTGGCGCGATAGGTTTTGACGGCATCGATCAGCGGATTGAGCTCGGCGAGCTCACGGGTGATCCGCACATAGTCTTCCGAATTCACCTGGCCGAGCAGTTGGGCCTCCAACGAGGCGTGGTGCGCCAGCAAAATATCCAGTTTGGCTTCGGGTAGCATCGACATGGTAGAATCTCGAATATTGGCGCTTTTTAAGCAATGCGAGGGACGGAGCGGTGACCATGATGGCCCGCTACAACGACAGCCCTTCGGCCTCGGCGAATTCAGTCAGCTTCTGGCGGATCGACACGCTGCCGGAGGGCGCATCGAGCAGCGACTTCATGACGGCTTCGGCCTTTTTGGCGTCGAGGTCGAGGATCAGCGCCTTGACCGGGCCGTGCCCGGTTGCCGATAGCGACAACGATCGGTAACCGAGCGCAATGAGCGCCAGCGCCCCGAGCGGCTTTGACGCCATTTCGCCGCAGAGCGAGGCGGATTTCTTCGCCACATTGGCCTTCTGCACGATTTCGCGCAGCACCCGCAGGATCGGCGCGGACAACGTGTCGAACCGCTCGGAAACCTTGGCGTTGCCGCGATCGACTGCGAACAGAAACTGAAACAGATCGTTGGATCCCACCGAAACGAAATCGACCTTCTTCAAGAGCTCTTCAAGCTGATAAAGCAATGCCGGCACTTCCAGCATGGTTCCGACATCGATGCGTTCGGGCAGCGCGTGTCCATGCTGACGCAGATATGTCAGTTCGCGCTCGACGATGCTCTTGGCGGCATCGAATTCTGCAACTTCCGAGATCATCGGGAACATGATGCGCAGGCTTCGCCCGCCGCCGGCGCGCAGAAGCGCGCGAATCTGGCCGCGCAGAAGGCCAGGCCGGTCCAGCCCAAGCCGGATCGCACGCCAGCCGAGCGCTGGATTTTCCTCGATCACGCTCTCCATATAGGGCAGTGCCTTGTCGCCGCCGATGTCGAGGGTGCGGAACGTCACCGGCTTGGTGCCGGCGGCATCAAGCACGGTGCGATACAGGGCCAGCTGATCGCTGGTGCGGGGCAGGCTCTGGCCGACCATGAACTGCAGCTCGGTGCGGAACAGGCCGATACCGGATGAGCCGGTATCGTCGATATGCGGCAGGTCGATCGCAAGCCCGGCGTTGATCAGGAGTTCGACCGGCTGGCCGTCCTTGGTGACGCAAGGCTTGTCGCGCAGGGCCGAATACTGCGCCTGCCGACGCGCGCGAAACCGCACGCGCTCCGCATAGGCTTGCTCAATCTCGGTCGAAGGCCGGACGTAAATCGAGCCCGAGGTGCCATCGACAATGATGGCGTCGCCGGGATCGGCGATACCGGGCGCGTTCGGTACCTCGCCGACCGCCGGAATGCCGAGTGCGCGGGCCACGATCGAAACGTGCGAGTTGGCGGTGCCTTCCTCAAGCACCAGTCCGCGCAGGCGCTTGCGGTCATAATCGAG
>DATHPL010000055.1:0-4203 GCA_035483915.1 Bradyrhizobium sp. | reverse complement strand
AGAAACAGATAAACCAGCGTCAACCGGAACGCTGTGGTTCGGATCAGC
Organism: Bradyrhizobium sp.; assembly: GCA_035483915.1. GTDB lineage: Bacteria > Pseudomonadota > Alphaproteobacteria > Rhizobiales > Xanthobacteraceae > Bradyrhizobium. The sequence continues at coordinate 4,155 of DATHPL010000055.1, read as the reverse complement.
TTACCGAATGCCGTCACGGATCATGTATCCCGCGCCGCGAATGGTATGAAGCAACGGCCGCTCAAAACCTTTATCGATCTTGGAGCGCAGCCGTGAAATATGAACGTCGATGACGTTGGTCTGCGGATCGAAATGATAGTCCCAGACGTTTTCGAGAAGCATGGTCCGCGTCACCACCTGGCCTGCATGCTTCATCAGATATTCCAGGAGCCGGAACTCGCGCGGTTGCAACGTCAGTTCTTCCTTGCCGCGCGTCACCCGGTGCGAGAGCCGATCGAGTTCGAGGTCGCCAACGCGGTAGGTGGTGTCCTCCGCGGGCCCGCCGCGGCGGCGCGACAGCACCTCGATCCGCGCCAGCAGTTCGGCAAACGAATAAGGTTTGGGCAGATAATCGTCGCCGCCGGCCCGCAAACCCTTGATGCGGTCGTCCACTTGTCCCAGCGCCGAGAGAATCAGGACCGGCGTGCGGTTGCCCTTTTCCCGCAGCGCTCCAATCAGCGACAGGCCGTCGCGCTTGGGCAGCATGCGATCGACCACGAGCACGTCGTAGTCGCCGCCTTCGGCGAGCGCCAGACCCTCCTCGCCATCGCCCGCCAGATCGGCGACATATCCAACTTCACGGAACGCCTTGACCAGATAGTCGGCGGATTCGCGGTCGTCTTCGATAATCAAAAGTCGCATCTGGGTGTCGGTTGCGATCGCGGTCACGTGGGAACTTCCATCACCATGGCGCGACCGGGGCCCTCATGCAAGGCGATCGGACGCGCCCTTTTGAGCCCATTAAAGTTAAAAAAAGCGGGCGGTGAAGCTGGGGGGACTTCACCGCCCTTTAACCTCCCGACGGAGGGGGGCGTTTTCCACCGGAAGGTAGTCAGGAGGGCGGGTTCATGACCCGCCCCCAAGGAAAGCAACGTCGGCGGGGGCGATGATGCCGACGCTACCCTCCATTTCGTCACGTCTAACGCTTTAGCCTTTGGCGAGCGGGATCGCGACAAAGCGCGAAGATCCGCCGCTCTTGACCCGCATCAGGACGCTATTCTTGTTGTCGTTGCGCGCGGCCGTGATCGCCTCACGGACGTCTCCGACATTGGCGACACTCTTTCCGGCGACCTCGAGAATAACGTCGCCTTCCTTGAACCCGCGTTCGGCAGCCGCGCTCTTCGGATCGACGTCGGTGACCACGACGCCCTCCTTGCCGGCACCGGCGACGCTATTGGCCGGCGCCAGAGTCAAGCCGAGCCGGGGCACATCGGTTCCACGGTTCGCGCTGCCCTTATCACCATTATCGGTATCCGCCTTGGCTTCGAGCGTGTTGGGCAATTGGCCGAGATTGAGGCTGACGACCTTGTCCTGGCCCTTGTGCAGCACGTTGAGCTTGACGGCAACGCCGGGCGACAGACCGCCGATGGTGCGGGCGAGTTCACGGGCATCCTTGACCGTTTCGCCGTTCACCGCGGTGATCACGTCGCCGGATTCGATGCCGGCCTTCGCTGCCGGGCCATTCGCCTGCGGTTCCGCAACCAGCGCGCCTTCCGCCTTCTTCAGACCGAGGCTGTCGGCAATATCGGGCGTGACCGGCTGAATCTGGACGCCGATCCAGCCGCGGCTCACCGAGCCCTTGTCTTTGAGCTGGGCAATGACGCTTCTCACGGTCGAAGCCGGGATCGAGAACGCAATGCCGACGCTGCCGCCGGACGGCGAGTAGATCGCAGTATTGACGCCCATCACCTCGCCTTCGGTATTGAAGGCCGGACCACCCGAGTTGCCCTTGTTCACGGGCGCATCGATCTGGATGAAATCGTCATAGGGGCCGTTACCGATGTCGCGGCCGCTGGCCGAAACGATGCCGGCCGTCACGGTGCCGCCGAGTCCGAAGGGATTGCCGACCGCGAGCACCCAGTCGCCGATCCGCGGCTTGCCGTCGGACAATTTGGCGAACGGGAAGTTCGAACCACCCTCGACCTTGATCAGCGCAAGATCGGTCCGGGCGTCGGTTCCGATCACCTTGGCGCTATAGGTCTTACCGTCGTCGGTCGTCACTTCGACCTTGTCGGCACTATCCACCACGTGGTTGTTGGTCACGGCATAACCGTCAGCCGAGATGAAAAAGCCGGAACCCTGGCCGGTCACTGCGCCACGGCCGCGCGGAATGGCGCGCAGGCCCGGCGGCAAGTCCCCTCCGCCGAAGCGGCGGAAGAAACGTTCCATCGGCGATCCCGGCTGGAACGGCGAGGCGTCGTCGTTATTGTCACCGCTATCGTTCTTGGCGACCTTCTCGTTAATATTGACCTTCACCGAAATCACGGACGGTTTGACGCGCTCGACGATGTCGGCAAAGCCGATCGGCTGAGCGACCTTGCGGACCTCGTTATTGACCTGCGCATGGGCGCTGGTGGTGAAGATATCGACGGGGCCGGACGACGGGCTAAAGCCGTAAACGGCGGCACCAAGGCCGGCAACGACCGACGCCATGAGCGCGAACTTGCGTGCCGACAACAACGAACGGCGCGGGGTCCGATAGGATGGAAGTGAGGAAAGATCGATGGGGCGGTCGGTCATAAAAACTTCTCCAGAGCCTGAATTAGAAATGGTGCCGGGGGCGTGCACCTGCAGGCCCCAAACATGGGGATTTCAGCCTTACAACGCGCTGGCGAAGGAATTAAACTTTCGTAATGAACAGCCGATGGAATGCGGCGGATTATCGCAGGTGCAAATTTGCGTCGGCGCCGCCGCTATTTCTCGGCAACCCGTTCCGCTGCGATCAATTGGTTGATTCGCGTTTCTTCTTCGGGCGTTAAACTCAACTGCGCCTCATCCTGTTCACCGCCCGATCGAGCGCGACGGCGACCATGCGCCCACAACGCAATACCACCAGCCCCTAATGCCAGCGGCGTCAAGAACCAGAGCAGCCAGGTATGCGAGTTGAGCCTCGGCTTCAGCAGCACGAACTCGCCATAGCGCGCCACCAGAAAATCGATCACCTGGGCATCGCTGTCGCCGGCGGCAATCCGCTCGCGAACGAGTAGCCGCAGGTCGCGTGCCAGCGGCGCCTCGGAATCGTCGATCGACTGGTTCTGACACACCATGCAGCGCAATTCACGCGACAAGTCCCGCGCCCGCGCCTCCTTGACCGCATCCGACATGATCTCGTCGGGCTGCACGGCATGAGCCGCGGTCGCCATCGCCGCGACAATCGCCAATGCGAGAATGGCCCGTTTCAAAACAATCACTCCGCCGCCTGCAATCCGCGCATGGATTTCGCCGGCTTCGGTGCGCCCACGCGCAGGCGCCGATCCGACAACGACAACATGCCGCCGAATGCCATGAATACCGGGCCCAACCAGATCAGAAGCACGAGCGGCTTGTGATAGATCCGCACGGCAATCGAGCCGTCAGTAGCGATGTCGCCCAGCGAGATATAGAGCTGGCTGGCCCCGCGCGACAGCAATGCGGCTTCGGTCGTGGAAGCGCCGCTGCGGGTGGTGAAATTGCGCTTCGACGGCGACATCGTGTCGATCACGCGACCGTCGACCAGGACGCTGAAGTTTGCGGCCATTTCGCGGTAGTTCGACCCCTGATGCGGCGTCAGGCTTTCGAGCTTGAGGCTGTAGCCGGCGATGCTGGTGACATCACCGGGCTTCATCGTGCGAATATTTTCGCTATTCCACGAAGTCTCGCAAACGATGCCTATCAACGCGATCCCGACGCCGGCATGGGCCAACATCGTGCCCCAGGCCGAGCGCGGCAGCCCGCGCGCCCGCCGCAGCGCAAGGCCGAACGGCAGCCGAAACAAGCCGATACGCTCGGCGATATCGATCACGGCGCCCACGATCACAAACAGCGCCAGGCCGATCGCGAGCGGCGCGAAGGTGCTGCCGCCACGCGTCCAGGCCCATACCACCGCCATCACAAACAACGCCGCGATGCCCGCCGCGATCAGGCGCTGGGCAGCGCCAAGCAGATCGCCGCGTTTCCAGGCAAGCAGCGGCCCAAAGGGCACAGCAACCAGTAGCGGAACAAACAGCGGCCCGAAGGTGAGATTGAAGAACGGCGCGCCGACCGAAATCTTCTCGCCTGTCATCACTTCCAGCGCTAGCGGATAAAGCGTTCCGACAAAAACCGTCGCACACGCCGTCGTCAGCAGCAGGTTATTGA
>DATHPL010000054.1:0-3081 GCA_035483915.1 Bradyrhizobium sp. | reverse complement strand
AAGGACTTTCTGATGCGGCTTCCGTTTTTCTACGGCTGGATCATCATCGCGGTGACCTTCGTCACCATGGCGATCGGCGTCAACGCCCGCACGGCCTTTTCGCTGTTGTTTCCGCCGATCCTCGGCGAGTTCGGATGGGATCGCGGCGTGACCGCCGGCGCGTTCTCGTTCGGCTTTGTGGTGTCGGCGGTGTCGAGCCCGCTGATCGGCCGCCTGATGGACCGACTCGGCCCGCGCAGCGTGATGGAGCTCGGGGTGGCGCTGATGGCGGCCGGATTGTTACTGGCGCCGCTGACCACGCAACCCTGGCATCTCTACCTGACCATCGGCGTTCTGGTCGGCGCCGGCAGCATCTGCCTCGGCTATTCCGGCCAATCGCTTTATCTGCCCAACTGGTTCAACCGCCGCCGCGGGCTCGCCATTGGCCTTGCTTTCGCCGGCGTCGGCATCGGCTCGGTGACGCTGCTCCCCTGGGTGCAGGTGATGATCGACCAGACCGGATGGCGAACCGCCTGCACCGCGATGGGGCTTCTGGTTCTGATCGCGCTCGCGCCGATCAACCTTCTCGTGCGTAAACGGCCGGAAGACCTGGGGCTTCGGCCCGACGGCGATGCCGTGCCGTCGGCCTCGGCGCCAAAGCCGGTATCGAACGTCGTCGATCACGAGTGGGTTGGCATCGACTGGACGTTGGCGCGTGCGCTCGCGACCGCGCGGTTCTGGTGGCTCGCGATCGGCTATTTCGGTGGACTTTACATCTGGTACGCGGTGCAGGTGCACCAGACCAAATATCTGCTCGATATCGGCTTCAGCCCAAAGGTCGCGGTGTGGTCGCTGGGCGCGGTCAGTCTTCTCGGCATTCCCGGCCAGATTTTCCTAGGCCATCTGTCCGACCGGATCGGGCGCGAATGGATCTGGACCATCAGCTGTGCGGGTTTTGCGATCTGCTTTGCCGCGCTGATCGCGCTGTCGCGCTTGCATTCGCTGGCGCTGATTTATGTCATGGTGTTCACACAGGGCGCGCTCGGTTACGGGTTGACCTCGATCATGGGCGCGGTCGTGGTCGAAATCTTTCAGGGCAGGCATTACGGCAGCATCTTCGGGACCATCATGGTTGCGGCCCTCGCCGGCGGCGCGGCGGGGCCCTTCGTGACCGGCGTGCTGCATGATGTCACGGGAAGCTACACGGTGGCGTTTGCGATCGGGATCGCCGTCAGCGGTCTTTCCGCGCTCGCGATCTGGTTCGCCTCGCCGGGCAAGGTCCGCGCCGTCGCCGGCCGCCTGCACTAGTGCCCACTTTCCGAAGTTCGTGCACCACCTCAGCATGCACCTTTCACGAACTTCGGAAAGTTATGGGCACTAGCAAATCCATGATTCTAGTGCCGCTTTGCTATTTGAAGTTCCTGGATCGAATTCGCCGCTTGTGGTGCAGGAACTTCAAATAGGCGGCACCAGATACCGCGCTAAACGGCGGCAATGCAGTGACTTCTGATCGGCGGTACTAGCGGTTTGTTAGACTTTAGCCGTCAGACCTTCATCTGTGGCGGCTAGCGTTTTATATTGCGCAAAACCGGAGGAGACGCCCATGAACGAGCATGCTCAGGCTGCCGCGGCGGCGCCGCTGTTCAATCCGCTGTCGCCGGAATTCATTCGCGATCCTTATCCGCATTACGATCGGCTGCGCCGCGTCGAACCCGTGCATATCACCTCGCACGGCATGTATCTCATTAGCCGGCATTCGGACGTCAGCGGCGTCTTGCGCGACAAGCGCTTCGGCAAGGACTTCGTCGAGCGATCGACGCGGCGCTACGGCGCCAAGATCATGGAAGAACCGATCTTCCGCTCGATGAGCCATTGGATGCTGCAACAGGACCCGCCGGATCACGCCCGCCTGCGCGGACTAGTGGTGAAAGCCTTCACGGCGCGTCGCGTGGAAGACATGCGGCCGCGCATTCAGGAGGTGGTGGACCAGACGCTCGATCGCGTCATCCCGCACGGATCCATGGACCTGATCGAGGACTTTGCGTTTCGCCTGCCGGTCACGATCATCTGCGACATGCTTGGCATTCCCGAAGAGCATCGCGAGGTGTTTTACCACGGCTCGCGCGACAGCGGCCGCATTCTCGATCCGGTGCCGCTGACGCCGGAAGACATCGCGAGAAGCAATGCGGCCTACATGATGTCGCAGATGTATTTCCAGCAGCTGTTCGAGTTGCGGCGGAAACAACCCGGCGACGATCTGACTACGCAATTGGTGCAGGCCGAGGAAGACGGCTCGAAACTCACCAATGAGGAACTGACCGCCAACATCATCCTGTTGTTCGGAGCCGGCCATGAGACCACCGTCAACCTGATCGGCAACGGGCTATTGGCCCTGCATCGCAATCCGGATCAGCTCGCGCTGCTGAAAGCGCGACCGGAACTGATCACGAACGCGATCGAGGAGTTTCTGCGTTACGATTCCTCGGTGCAGATGACCGGCCGGGTGACGCTGGAGGATATCGACGACCTCGGGACCAAGAAAATCCCCAGGGGCGAAAGCGTGCTTTGCCTGCTCGGTTCGGCGAACCGCGACCCGGCGGTGTATCCCGACCGGCCAGACCGGCTCGACATTACACGGCCCAATGTGCGCCCATTGTCGTTCGGCGGCGGCATTCACTTCTGCCTCGGCGCGCAGTTGGCGCGCATCGAGGCCGAAATCGCGATCTCGACGCTGTTGCGGCGCCTGCCGGATTTGCGGCTGGATGACGCGGAAAATCCGGAATGGCGACCGACTTTCGTTTTGCGGGGCCTTAAGCGGCTGCCGGCCAGCTGGTGACCGGTCGCGGTAATCCGCCGCTGTGACTTCGCCACAGTTCACTCTATATATGGCCGGACATATGACCGGCGGCATGCCGCTTGCTTGACATCCGAGGCGCGGGGCCGCAGCCCGGTGGCGCAAGAGTGACGCGTGCTCCGTGCCCTCAAGAGGAGACACCGTGCAGACGACGCTGCTCGGACTGGCGATAGCTTTTATCATCGCGCTCATCGCCGCGCTGATCGGGCCGTATTTCGTCGACTGGAACCAGTTCCGTCCGCAATTCG
>DATHPL010000053.1:0-3407 GCA_035483915.1 Bradyrhizobium sp. | reverse complement strand
CCGAGCATGCAAAGCAGAACCGTCAGCGACATGTGCGACAGCGCATGCCATGTCGGCTGCGCGCCGTCATTGATGAGCGTCAGCACGAGCAGCGGCACCGCGGCCACCAGGCAGAGCCAGGTGGCGAGGTCGAACATCGGCACACCCGGCGCGCGCCGCAGCAGGAGATTGCCGGCCGCAAAGCAGATTGGCGAGAGCATCAGCACGGCAAATGCCGAGACGCTGAAATCATAGCCGACGGTGCCGCAGATCATCAGAAGGCCGCACGCTGCAATGGCGATGCCAAGCGTCTGCATCCGCGAGGGACGCTCGTCGAACAAGGCGGCCGCAAAGCCGACCGTGAACAGCGCCTGGCTCTGCACGATCACGCTGGTGAGCCCGACAGGAACACCGTGCGCGATGCCGTAGGCTTGCGCCAGGAACTGACCGAGAAACAGCGTGAAGCTGATCGCGATCAGGATCGGCCAGGATACCTTCGGCCGCGGCACAAACAGGCACGGCAAAGCCGCAATTGTGAACCGCAGCGCCGTCAAAAGCGTGGGAGATATTTCGTCGAGCGCGATCCGGCTCGCGACAAAGGCGAGCCCCCATATCACCGCGACCAGGACGGCAATGCAGACGTCGGCGGGTTTCATTGTTGTTTTTCTAACCCTGCTCGCCGTGTTTCGGTTTGTGCAAGAGATAAGTGCCGTGCAACGGGGCGTGATAATCGGCCGAAGTCAGCACAAAGCCGGCGTCGCCCAGCATGCGCTCGATCACCCAGCCGAACGTCGAATATTCGTCGCGCATATGGGTCACGACGCTGTCGCGGTTGAAATCGTGGTTGGTGATGGAAAACTCGGCCCACTCCTCGACATCGCGTTCGCTGCCGTCGGGCGTTCGCACGAACACGATGTCGCGCAGGTAGAAATTCGCACCCGGCTTCAACGCCGCGAAAATCCGCGACAACGCGACCGCCTTCCAGAAATCGGGCAAGTGATGCAGCGTGAACTCGCTGACGATCAGGTCGTAGCTGTTGGGCTGATAGGCAAAGCTCAGGAGCCCCGCCGACTGGGTGCGGATTGCGACCCTGCGGTCCTTGGCCTGGATTTCCGCCAGCGCCAGCATGGCCGGCGAAACATCGATCGCATCGACCTCGGCGCCCATCATCGCGGCTTCGCAGGCCAGCACGCCATTGCCGCAGCCGATATCGGCGATCCGCCATCCGGGCTTGACGCCGAGCGCGGAAAGCGCGACGCGCGCGCGTAGGTCGCTGTCGTCATGGCCGTCGTAAAGCGAGGCGACCGCGGAATCGAGCCCGATCTTCCGGCGTTGGTTGTAATACCAGTCGCGCGCCAGCATGGCTCACATCCCCTCGGGCCCCCGCGCGATCGCGGCGACGCCGGTGCGCGAAACCTCGACCAGGCCGAGCGGGCGCATCAGGTCGATGAACTGGTTGATCTTGGCGGAGTTACCGGTGATCTCGAACACGAAGCTTTCGGTGGTGGCATCGATCACACGCGCCCGGAACGCTTCGGCGAGCCGCAGCGACTCGACGCGATGATCGCCGGTGCCGCGCACCTTCACCATCGCGAGCTCGCGCTCGATCGAACGTCCCGTGAGCGTCATGTCGACGACGCGATAGACCGGCACCATGCGGTCGAGCTGATGCTTGATCTGCTCGATCACCATCGGCGTTCCCGTCGTCACGATGGTGATGCGGGAAAGATGTTTCTGGCTTTCGGTTTCCGAGACGGTGAGGCTTTCGATGTTGTAGCCGCGCCCTGAAAACAGCCCGATCACGCGGGCGAGCACGCCCGGCTCGTTCTGCACCAGCACCGAAAGCGTATGCGCCTCGGTAGGGACCTGGCGCTCGTCCATGAAGTAGGCGGATGCAGGCTGGTTCATTGGTGTCCCCTCATTTTCCTGTCATGCCCGCGAAGGCGGGCATCCAGTAACCACCGGCTGTCGAAATACACACGTCCGCCGCAGCGTACTGGATCACCCGGTCAAGCCGGGCGATGACGGCGTGTTTTGTTGCGGGATCGTCGTTCATGCCATCATAACTTTCTGCGCGACGGCGCCATCCGCCATCACCCATTTGCGAAACAACTCGAAATCGATATTGCCGCCGCTCAGGATCAGGCCGACGCGCTTTCCGCGCAGTTTTGCCTTTTCCTGGATGGCAGCCGCCAGCGACGCCGCGCCGGCGCCTTCGGCGAGATTGTGCGTATCGGTCCAGAGGGCGCGAATCGCCTCGCCGATTTCTTCGTCGGTGACTTCAACGATGCGGGAAGCGCCCTTGCGGATGATTTCAAACGAGTCCGGGTCGGGAATGCGGGTCGCCATGCCGTCGGCGCGGGTGTTGCAGGAGTTGGTGCTCACGATCGTGCCGGCCTTGAACGACAACGCGTAAGACGGCGCTTCCGTCGATTGCACGCCCACGATCTCGGTCTTTAGACCCAAGAGATCTCGCGCTAGAATGCAGCCGGAGATGCCCGAGCCCTGCCCGATCGGCACATAAAGCACATCGAGATCCGGCGAAGCGCGAAACAGTTCGAGCGCGTAGGTGGCAGCCCCCAGCACGAGGTCAGGATGGAACGATGGGACGATCTCGAGCCCCTCGCGTTCGGCGTGGCGTCTGGCTTCGCCGCGCGCGGCTTCAAAATCCTCGCCAACTTCGATGAGGTTGGCGCCGAATGCTTTCATCGCGCGGTTCTTCTCGACCGAATTGCCGCGCGGCACATAAATCGTCACCGGCACCTTGTTGCGGCCGGCGGCGAAAGCGAGGCTCTGGCCGTGATTGCCCGTGGTCGCCGAGATGATACCGGCGGTCTGCGGACGCTCGCGCTTGAGGCGGTCGAGATAGATCAGCCCGCCGCGCACCTTGAAGGCGCCGGTCGGCGTGTGGTTCTCGTGCTTGACGGTGACGTTTGCGCCGAGCCGCTCCGAGAGCAGCGGCCACACATGCGCAGGCGTCGGCCTCATCGCCGCGTGCACGATTGTCTGCGCGCTTTCGAGTTCGGTGAGGTCAAACATGGCTGCGCCTCGCTTGTCGGCATACTGCTTCTGCAGACGCTGACGCGCTCCCTCTCCCCGCATGCGGGGAGAGGGTTGGGGTGAGGGGGTACAGGTAACCGCTCAGAGACTCCCCCTCACCCGCGCTTTCAGCGCGACCTCTCCCCGCAAGCGGGGAGAGGTGAAGAGGCTGCACTCGTCGTTGTCGGATCATGCTCGCACCCCGATCACACCAGCGCCTTGCCGGCCGCAAAGGCCGCCGCGGTCGCTTCGTCGTTGGCCTCCGCCGGCAACAGCATTTCGTTGTGCGCCTTGCCGGACGGGATCATCGGGAAGCAATTCTCCAGCGCCGCCACCCGGCAATCGAACAGCACCGGGCGCTTGACCTTGATCATCTCCTTGATCGCGCC
>DATHPL010000052.1:0-4237 GCA_035483915.1 Bradyrhizobium sp. | reverse complement strand
AAACACGGTCGGGATCATGCCGGCGCCGAGAAAGCCTTGAATGGCGCGCCACAGGATCATCTGCTCGATCGAGGAGGCAAAGCCGCAGAGAAAACTGGCAACCGTGAAACCGGCCGCCGAAATCGCAAACAACAGCCGCGTACCGAGCGCGCGCGACAGATAGCCGGACAAGGGTATGGCGATCACCTCGGCGATCAGATACGCGGTCTGTACCCACGAGACTTCGGTCGAACTTGCCGAGAGGCCGGCCTGGATGTCGGTGAGCGAGGCCGAGACGACCTGGATGTCCAGGATCGACATGAACATCCCGAATACCATGATCAGAAACGCCACCAGCCGGCGCGGTTCGATCCGCTCGGTAGGCGCGGTGCGCATCATCGCTGGAGATGCTGTAGCGTCAGTCATGATGCAATCGAGCCGTCATTGCGAGCGCAGCGAAGCAATCTAGTTGGCACAGCGGAAAGACTCTGGATTGCTTCGTCGCTATGCTCCTCGCGATGACGACGCGGGACAACGTCGACATCATCGCATCCCTATTTCTACTTCGCCTGCACCACGGCCGGCGCGTCGAGATCGGCGTCGGTGTCGGCATCGGTTGCGCCCTCTGACGTATCGACGGTGGCGTAGACCGACATACCGGCGCGCAACAGGTTTTGCCGCGCCACATCCTTCGGCACGCGAATCCTGACCGGCAAACGCTGCACGATCTTGGTGAAGTTGCCGGTGGCGTTGTCGGGCGGCAGCAGCGTGAACACCGAGCCCGCCGCCGGCGAGATGCTTTCGACGATGCCTGCAAACTTGCGGTGGCCATAGGCATCGACCGAGATCGTCACCGGCTGGCCCGGGCGGATCCGCTTGAGCTGCGTTTCCTTGAAATTCGCGTCGATGAAGACGTCGTCGAGCGGTACCACATTGCCGAGCCGTTGGCCGACGGTGATGAAATCGCCGGTGTTGACCATGCGGTTGGAGAAAGTGCCTTCGACCGGCGCGCGTACCGAGGTGAAATCGAGATCGCGTTCGGCTTTCGCCAACGTCGTCTGCAATTCCATCAGCTGGGCGCGCGCTTCCGACTGCTGCGCCTTCGCCACTTCGACATTGTCGCGTGCGGCGTTATAGGCCGCTTGGGCAGCCTTCACCGCCGCCATGCCCTGGTCGCGTCCGGCCTCGGACTGTTCGAAGGTGGCGTGCGTGGCGTAACCCTTTTCGCTCAATTGCTGCTGACGGTCGTAGTCGAGGCCGGCCCGCTTCAAGCCGGCTTCGGCGGAGGCGAGTTGCGCCTTGGACTGCGCGGTCGCGCTCTCCTGCGCGATCACCTGATGACCGATCCGCTCGATCGTGGCCTGCTGGGTCTGGATCCGCGTGCGCGCGGCCTCGACCGCGATCCGGTAGTCGCCATCGTCGATCTTGAAGACGACGTCGCCGGCATGAACGATCGCGTTGTCGCGCGGCAAGATCGCCGCGATATGTCCCGACACCCGCGCGCCGAGCACGGTGTTGTTGGCGCGGACATAAGCATCGTCCGTCGAGACGTGAAACCGCCCGACCAGGAACCAGTGCACGCCGTAAGAGGCCGCCGCGAGCGCGAGCAGCGCAATCGCGCCGAAGAACACCATTTTTTTGCGGTTTCCAGACTTGGCTACCGGTGCAGCGACGATCTCCGGCGCCGGCTTGGCGATCGCGGGGCGATCCGGCGTCTCGTGGGGACGGCGGGAGGTCTCATCGGAAAGATGCGCGCCAGGGGAATCGGCAATTTCAGCGGAAGCTTTGTGGGCGGCCTCGTCACCGGCGGAGTCCGCCTCGGTGCGCAGAATCCTCGCCGCCTGGTCTCTCTCTGCGGCCATGATGGGCCCCTCATACCAATGAAAAAAAGTGATGCAGACAAAGGCCGGGAAAACCGTCCGGCTTCCCCCAAATAGCATTGACCGAACGGTTCGGTCAAGATATATCCAACCCCGATAATATACGGAAGATTCCCTTCGGAGTTGTTCCGCAACTCCGAAATCCATCCGAAAGCTAAACCAATGGTTGCAGAGACCCAGACTTCCCTCCGTGTGGTGGCTGACGCGGATTCCTCCAAACGCCGCCAAATCATCGACGGCGCCCGCAAGGTCTTTTTGGGTCTCGGCTTCGACGGCGCCAGCATGGGCGAGATCGCACGGGAAGCCGGTGTCTCCAAAGGCACCCTTTATGTCTACTTCGCTGACAAGAACCGGCTGTTCGAAGCCATCGTCGAGGAAGAAAGTCTCGAACAGGGCAAGCTGGCGTTCAACTTCGATCCGGAACGGGACGTCACTACGACACTGATGGAATTCGGTCAGGCCTATATCCAGGTGCTGTGCCGGCCGGGTGGCGGCTCGGCGATCCGAACGGTGATGGCGATCGCCGAGCGGATGCCCGACGTCGGCCAGCGCTTCTACACCAATGTCATCGCCGTGACCGCTGCGCGGCTTGCCGCCTATCTCGAGGTCCGCGCGCATCTCGATGGTCTTGCGATCGACGATTTCGGGCTGGCATCGACGCAGTTCACGCAGGTGTGCCAGGCCTCGCTGTTCCTGCCGTTTGTTTTTCAGGCGGCGCCGGCCCCCTCGCCCGAGCGCATCGAGCAAGTGATTGCCAGCGCCACGCGGATGTTTCTGGCGGCGTATCAGAGGAAGAAGGATTGAGGGCGTTGGGTCTGCACTGCTTCGCCCTCGAAAACTCTTTCCGTTGTCATGGCCGGGCATAGCCGTTCGAAGAACGGCGTCGCTTCCGCTTGCCTATGACCCGGCCATCCACGACTTTATCTCCGGCCAAGAAAGCAAGACGTGGATCACCGAGACAAGCCCGGTGATGACGATCGTGCTTGTGTAGATATCTTGATTCCAGACATGCGCTTTCCTTCCCGCGGCACGATTCTCCCGGGTCATTGCCAGATATCGTCCCTCTCGAAAACAGAGGGCGCAGGGAATGCCGGATGCTTGAGCGCACCCGCAGCCTTGCGTGTAAAAATAGAAAACACGCAAGTTAGTCACCACAGGTTCGCCGGACATTCCGGCACTCCCTGCGCGAATGGTTTTAACGGTTTCCTTCGTGCTCTCCCCGGTGATCGGGCGTTTTGTCACCGTCGCTTGCGAGATCGATTCCGCAAACTTGACGCCAGCGTCGAGGCGTCAGGACCACACGACTTCGCCGTCCGACTTGCTCGCGTTCGTCTGGCGCAACAAGCCGTCCATCGCATCCCATAGCCCAACGTTCGTGACGATCGCGAAACGCCCCTCTTATCGGGCACGGGACGCGCGGAAACGTGCTGGTGATTTGCCCGACGTCACAAGCGAAAATGTCTGCGACCAATTGGCACGACGGGCAAATCAGTCGCGACATGCAAGGCAGCGTCAAGTGATCAGCAAATGCCGGTCACCCGCCCTTCGTCACATCGATCACCGCCTCGGCAAAGGCTTGCGGGGCTTCCTGCGGCAGGTTGTGTCCGATGCCGCCGGTAATGGTCCGGTGCGAATATTTTCCCGAAAACATTTTTGCGTAGGCCGAAGGCTCCGGATGCGGCGCGCCATTGGCGTCGCCCTCCATGGTGATGGTCGGCACGCCGATGACGGGAGCTTTGGCGAGCTTTGCTTCCAGATCGTCGTACTTCGTCTCGCCCTGGGCGAGACCAAGCCGCCAGCGGTAATTGTGAATCACGATGGCGACGTGGTCCGGATTGTCGAACGCCTTCGCGCTTCGCTCGAAGGTGGCGTCATCGAAATTCCATTTCGGCGAAGCGAGCTTCCAGATCAGCTTGGAGAACTCGCGGCGATATTTCTCGTAACCCTCGCGTCCGCGCTCGGTCGCGAAATAAAACTGATACCACCATTGCAGTTCGGCCTGCGGCGGCAGCGGCATCTTGCCGGACTCCTGGCTGCCGATCAGATAGCCGCTGACGGCGACCAGCGCCGTGCAGCGCTCCGGCCAGAGCGCCGCGACAATGTCGGCCGTGCGCCCGCCCCAGTCGAAACCGGCCAGCGTCGCCTTGTCGATTTTAAGTGCGTCCATCAGCGCGATGGTGTCGGCGGCCAATGCCGACGGTTGTCCGTTGCGAAACGTCGCATCGGACAGAAACGTCGTCGTTCCATAGCCGCGCACGTGCGGGATGATGACGCGATAGCCGGCCGAGGCCAGGATCGGCGCCACATCGACAAAGGCGTGGATGTCGTAGGGCCAGCCGTGCAGCAGGATGACCGGCTTGCCGTCGGCGGGGCCGGCT
>DATHPL010000051.1:0-20874 GCA_035483915.1 Bradyrhizobium sp. | reverse complement strand
AGAACAAAGTTCCCGGTATCCTGGTCATCTAAGCGTCACGCAAACCGACCACCCTGACGAAGTAGCCGAGCGCTATCGCTCTCTGGGGTAGGTGAAAAGGGCGGCGCCCGGCTACTCGGCCGCGCGGCGGTGCGGCCTTTTTATAACATCATCAATGATTTAAAATTTCGTCTTCATTCGTCATAACAGGAACGAATGGTAACCGGCGACGCCGTTTTCGCATGGGCGAGTTCTTCAGGTTGCTTTGGGTTCGACAAAACAAAGCCGCCGCGGACCGATCGAGGTCCGCGGCGGCTTGGGTTCAACTAGCCCGTTCCGCTTAGAGCTTGATGCGGAAACCGGTCACGACAGCTGCCGTGCTGATGTCGTGACCAGGCGCAGGTCCAGAAAAGGTGATGCCTTGGAGTACCTTGGTGCCGGGGTTACCCGGAAAAGCCGCAGCTAAACCACCGCTCACCTGGGCCCAGGTCGCGCCGGCATAGACGTCGAGATGCTTGTTCAGGGCGTAGTCGGCCAGGAACGAGACTTGGTCATAGCCGCCGGAGCACGTGATCGCACTCGCGCCACCAGTCGCCGGACAACCTACGTTGTCAGCGACATACGAGTTCTGGTTGACGTGGTAGTACGCACCGGTGAGGCTCAGTCCCCAAGCGAAGTCGTACCTCGCGCCCGCCCAGTAGAAATTGAAGACGCGCGCAACCGTGAAAGCGTTGTTGTCCAACAACGTAAGCTGATATCCGCCGGCAGCATTACCCTGGGTGATCGGCGTATTCGGATTGGCGTTGCGAACGTTGGAGTAACCCGCGAAGATCGTGAACTTGTCGACCGGCAGCGGCTCGGCCTTGACGGCTTTGGTATACATCGGGGCCGACGAGGACGACGATCCGAACTGCCACGTATATTTGCCCATCACCGATACCTCGGTATCGTCGGACATGTTGGCAAAGAGCGACGTGCTGTTAAGCGGAAGGTTGGCTGCCGACTGCAGGTTTACGGCGCCGTGTTCCTTGGTGTAGGTCGCCTCTGCGGAGAAGCCGCCCACATGCCCGCCGAACATGAAGGCGTACGCATCGCCAAAGAAACCAGTGGCGTTGCCGCCATTCGAATACATCGCGCCGGCCGTGATCGGGCCATAGTCATAGACGTACTTGGCCGAATTGTCCCAGCGCGCCGCTTCGGTGCTGCCGGCGCCGCCGTTGGTGCCGGAGTAGCCGAGCAGCGACAGGGCGTAGGACAGCGCCATCGGGTCGAACGCGGCAATACCGTCGAGCTGGAAGGAGTTGGTGCGGCCGATGGTCAGCGTACCATACTGCGCGTTGCTGATGCCGCCCCAGAGCTGACCGTTGAAGGCCTGGCCGCAGCGGCCGCTGTCGGCGTTGGAAGTCTGCTGGTTGTAAGCCACACCCGCGTTCTGGATGAACGAGCTACAGCCGTCGGAAAGAGTGCCTTTCAGCGGATCGACGCCGGTATCAAGGCGAGCAATGGCTTTCCAGTCGCCACCCAATGGTTCTTCGACTTTGACGCCGATGAAGGACTGCTGAAGAGCACTGTGTTGAATCGTCGAGATCGACTGTCCGGTATAGTTGCGGGTTGTCGTGAAGGGCGAGTATTCGAGGCCCGAAACGACGCTCCCGAGTGGGCGGCCGTTGGTCTGGTAGGCGAAACCGAGGTCGAGCGCGCCGATGGGCGTGATGCCATACCAGGTCAGGTTATCGGGAATCGGATCCGGGACTTTCGGCGGCGTCCAATCCGCGGCGTAGGCAGTGCTCGCCAAGCCCGTCATTGCGAGCGCGATCGCAAGCGCTTTCTTCATTTTAATACCCCCAAAAAATCGGCCACCCCTGCGATCGGAAGTTCTTCCTGACCGCCATTCGCTATGTCTGACCGAACATACCGATGTCGATGTATACAAAGTGATATAACGTGGGTGGAAGTGCACCGGCGCAACAGTGGGAAACTAAAACGATTGGCCGTGCTTATTGCCGGATTTGTGATTGCAAAAAACGGGATCGGTGGGTTGCACCGCAGCGCTAAGCAGCGGACGGCGGTAAATTTGGCAGGTGGACGCGACGGGGACCGGGAAAGAGCGCAGGAATCAGCTCAGCCTTTTCGGCCAACGGCGATATCCGCGCGCAAGGCCTGAAGTTCTTTACGCGCGGCGCTCTCGGCCGAACGCTCGATTTTCCGATAACGGGCTACCAACGACAGGCCAAACGGCGTCAGCATGGCGCCGCCGCCGTTCTTGCCACCGGTTTGCCGCTCGACGGCGGCTTGCTGGCAAATGCGATTGATTTCATCGACCAAGTCCCACGCTCGCTTGTAGGACATGTTCATCGCCCGCCCGGCCGCAGAGATCGAGCCGCAGCTGTCGATGTTTTCGAGCAGGAGGATTTTGCCCGGGCCGATCCGTCCTTCCGGGTCCAGATCGATCCGGACGCTGAGCGAAGGCAACGATGTCGGCGATGACTTGCGCATGATCTGCTTGTTCATCTTCAAAGACCACCGGCGAGATGAGACTCGCCGGCATCGTTGAGTGGATTTGGCATTCGCTGCCCGCCTAGCTGCGAACTCCGAATGCGAATATTAGAATCGGGCCACTGGTCGAGCCGGCTCAATAGCAACTGCGTGGATCGACCTGAACGTATTGTCCAGACGGATACTTATAGTAGCAATTGCCCTGCGCCAGATAGTAGCCGGGACGTGCGGCCGCTTGCGCTCCCGCGATCGCGCCGATGGTACCACCGGTGATGGCGCCCACGGCAGCTCCGACCGGCCGGCCGGTGATCAGGCCGCCCAGAACGCCGCCAACGATCGCGCCACCAACGGCGCTCGCGGCCGGATCCGGCGCTGGCGGCGGCGGGGGTGGCGCATAGGCGGCTACGGGAGGCGGCGGGTAGCCCGGACCCGGGCCAGGGCCAGGCGGCATCCCGTCGTCCGGACCGGCAACGTCGTCCATCACCTCAACGTCTGAAACGTAGGTCGGCGGGCCCTCCATCGGCTGCGGATAGAAGTACCAGACGCCACCGACGTCCCACCACCAGCCCATGCGGCCATTGTGCATTTCGTGGCGCCACCGTCCTCCCCCCCAGGCCAGACGGCCGTGATAGGGGTGACCGCCAAAGTTTCGCTGCGGAAAATTCCCGTGCACGACATGGGGACCCTGAGGTCCCTGCGGTCCGTGTACCTGCCCGACGCGGGGTCCCGCGGGAGCGGCCGGCCTGCCCTGCCCTTGCGGCGGTGGCTTGTGTTGTTGTTCCTGCGCCTGCGCCGAGAGCGCAAAAGCAGCCATGATCGATATCAACGGAACGGTGATCCGCGAGCGTTTGAAGGCACGCATGGTCTTGTTTCTCCACTGCCACCAGAGCCAGTATTATGGATCAGCTGCACGTCGAAATCTACGTTGCCGGCCGCGCTTGACATGAACGCAAACGTAATGCCGCTGTCTTGCCACAAACGTCAGGCGATCGCCCGCTTAACGGGTGGCAGATTTGCACTGCACCGGCATTTCTTCGTGTTGCAAGGCGCCGCGTTCGCCTTATAGACCTACGTCGCGGATCAAATCGGACATTCGTCGCCCGCTCGCCGCCAGCCGCTTTCGGATTGCACTTCCGAATCGGGCCATCAGGGGGTCTAAGGCCAAAGAGGACAGGACATGAAGAGATTGCTTGCGTTGATCGTCGTATTTTACGCAACGGCTGCCTTGGCGCAGCAAGACGACGCGCCGCCCCCCGCACCCGCGGGGAAGCCGCCCGCGCATGCCAAGTCGAAGGCACCGAAGAGCGGCCCTCCGAAATCGCTCGCCGAGAAGCTGCTGGCCTGCCTCGACATCGACGATGAAAGCAAGGAGCGGCTCGACTGTTATGACGCGGCGATCCCTCCGAAGCCGAAGCCGAAAGCGACGCCGGTGAACGGCGTCATGGATTGCCGCTACGTCAAGGAAGAAGACGAACGATTGAAGTGCTTCAACGGTTTTGCGGAAAAAATCCCGAAATTCTCGTCGCGCTAGTGTCCCGAGCCATCAAGTCGCGATGCCCCCCGAGGCAACGCGCCTGACCGGCCCATTTCCGCCCGTCCAGTCTGTTGATAAGCCTGCCTTTGCCGTTTTCGACCTGATGGCGGGGACGGGTGGCATGTTATCGAAATTGCTGGCCTATATCTGACGGAAGAAAAGACCATGCGGATCACCCTTGTCGGCTCGCGTCATTTCGGCGTGACGACCCTGCAAATGCTGCGTCAGCATGGCGTCGATGTGATCCGGGTGGTCGTCGCCGACGCCGACGACCGGCTTGCGGCAACGGCCCATGCTGCCGGTATCGAGGTGGTCGTGCAGGCCAATCCGAAACTGGTCGCCGCTTCCGAAATCGCCGAAGCGACCGACCTGATCGTTACCGCACACAGCCATGCCCGCGTCAGCAAGCAGGCGTTGGCCGTTTCTCGCCTCGGTGGCATCGGCTACCACCCCTCGCTGTTACCGCGGCATCGTGGAATCGCCGCCGTCGAATGGACCATTCGCGAGAAGGACCCGATTGCGGGCGGCACCGTCTACCATTTGGCCGATCGCATGGACGCCGGCGCGATCGCAGCCCAGGATTGGTGCTTTGTCGGAAAAGACGAGACCGCCCGGCAATTGTGGGAGCGCGCTTTGGCCCCGATGGGGCAGAAATTGCTCGCCGAAGTCATCGATTACGCCAAGAAGCATGGCGCCCTGCCGGCAAGACCGCAGGAGGAGCAATACGCGACCAAGGCACCGGCCCTCGCGAGCTAGCCTCCCGGGTGTTTGGCCGCCCTAAGTTTGCGTCAGGCGGTTGGCTTGCGGGACGCGATTTCTGACATAAATGTATATTTGAGACGTGCTTTCGTTTGCTCCCGCGCAGACGTCGCAGGCGTGACCGGCCGCGCGGGACTTGTGTTGGTGTCGTTCGATGGTGCATATGCGAACGGCTAGCTTAGTGACATTGCCGAATGGGGGAAGTGAAATGAAGCAAGTGAGTTCTCTCGGCACCACCTTCACGCGGCGCGCGATTTTCGCGATCGCCACGGTGGTAGCCGTCTCCGCCGCAGGCGGCGCCAGCTACGCCCAATCGGGCGGCGCGTTCGCCGGCATGGCCGGAGTTTGGAGTGGCGGCGGCACCGTGACGCTGGACGATGGCTCAACCGAGCGCATCCGCTGCCGTGCCACTTACGCCGTCGGTGAAGGCGGCAATGGCCTGCAACAAACGCTGACCTGTGCCAGCGACAGCTACAAATTCAATTTGAGCAGCAACGTCGAGGCACGGGGTGGAGCGATTTCCGGAACCTGGAGCGAAGCCAGCCGCAACATCAACGGCAATATCGAGGGACGTTCGGGCCCCGGCGTGGTTCAGGTCGTTGCCACTGCACCTGGATTCTCCGCCAATATTTCGCTGACGACGCGCGGCAACAAGCAGTCGGTGATCATCCGGGCGGAGAGCCAGTTCAAGGGCGCTTCGATTTCGCTGACGCGCGGCTAATGTAGATCGAAACAAAATCGCCGGCGGCTCGCCATCTCGGCGCCGCCGGCGATTTGCGTTATATGGCCGGCACGAAGGCCGTCACTTCGATCTCGACCTTGGCTCTGACGTCAACGAGCCCATCGATATAAAGCAAGGTCGAGGGCGGAAAGTTCTTAGCCAAGGTTTCTCGCCAGGCCGCGCCGATTCCGGCGCCCGCGGCTTCGTATTCGCTCCGGCTCGTCAGATACCAGGTCAGGCGGACGATGTGCTCGGGGCCGGCGCCGGCTTCCGCGAGCAGGCGGATGATGCGCCGTAACGCAGCACTGACCTGGCCTGCCATGTCGGGCGGATACTCGCCCTTTTCGTCGCCGCCGGTCTGGCCGGCCAATACGATCCAGCGCCCGGGCGCGTCGATCACCACGCCATGGGAGAAACCTCGCGGTTTTGACCAATCAGCCGGCTGCAAGATGCGCATGAAAATCCTCCCCTATGTCGCGCGAGTTCACCTCGTCGCGCATTGCATTATAGCATCGGCAACTTTGCCCGTTGCAAACCGGAGTTTGCTCGATGATACCGGCTTCTGGGCCGACATCTCCTGTGTCGCATCCATATAGGCCGAATTGATTGTTTCGATGAACCGAACGCCGTCAAAACCGAGAGCCGCGCTGTGGATGGCCGGCTGGCTCAGCCTGATGCTGGTGGTCGCGATCGCCGGTCGGGAGGCGACGCGCGAGCTCAACGTCTTCCAGATCATGGAAATCCGCGCCTCGCTCGGCCTCATGATGCTGTATCCGCTAATCCACTTTGCGGGCGGATTTGCGGTGCTGCGGACATCGCGGCTGCCGATGCATGCAGCCCGCAGCCTGCTGCACTATGCCGGCCAGTACGGCTGGTTCCTGGCGCTGACCCTGATCCCGCTGGGCCAGGTGGTATCGATCGAATTCACCATGCCGATCTGGACCGCGATCCTCGCCGCGAGTTTTCTCGGCGAGCGCATCACGGTGTGGAAGGCCGCCGCCATTGCGCTCGGCCTGATCGGCGTCTTCGTCATCGTGCGTCCGGCGGCCGGTGAGATCAATTCCGGCCAACTGATCGCATTGGTGGCGGCTGTCGCCCTTGGCGCCACGGTGGCGATGATGAAATCGCTGACCCGTACCGAGGCAACGGTCGCGATCGTGTTCTGGATGATGGCGATTCAGGTTGTTGTTGGGGCGTTGCCGGCCCTGCATGTATGGGTTTGGCCGTCGGCCTACGGTTGGGTTTGCGCGATCGCGGTCGCGATCGGCGGGACCTTCTCGCACTTCTGCATGGCGCGCGCGATGCTCTACGCCGACGCCACGATCGTGTTGCCGATGGATTTTCTTCGCGTGCCCTTAACCGCCGCCGCCGGCTGGCTGATCTATGCCGAACGGCTGGACGTCTTCACCGTCCTGGGCGCGACGCTGATCCTGGCCGGCAACCTCCTGAATCTGAAGCCACCGGCCCCAAAGCCGGTGCCTATCGAAGTCTGATGGGGCCTTCAGGTTATTTCCCCGCCGCCTTTCGTAAGGCGTCATTGATCCGGTCCTGCCAGCCGGGCCCGCCTTCCCGGAAATGCTCGAGCACGTCCTGATCGATCCGCAGCGAGACCTGCTCCTTGACGCCGGGAAGCGTGAGTGTCTTCGGTGGCGCGTCCGGCTCCTTCTTGGTCACCTTCTTGAACGCGGCCTCCGCTTCGGTACGGGCATCGTTGAGGGTTCGCGGTCGCCGCGGTTGATCCGACACCATTAAATTCCTTCTAGATTCCTTCGAATAGAACGGTTGAGAGGTAGCGTTCCGAGAACGACGGCACAATCGCCAGGATGGTCTTGCCCGCGTTTTCCGGACGTTGCCCCAGCTTGATCGCGGCCGCAATCGCAGCGCCCGAGGAAATACCGCCGGCAATGCCCTCGTTGCGCGCCATGGCGCGTGATGTCTCGATGGCTTCTGCGCTGTTGATCTTGACGATTTCATCGATGACGGAGCGATCGAGGATCTCGGGAACAAATCCGACGCCAATACCCTGGATCTTGTGCGGCGAATGCTGACCGCCTGAGAGCACCGGGCTTTCCTCCGGTTCGACGGCGACGATCCGCACGGAGGGTTTGCGGCTCTTGAGAACCTGCCCTACCCCCGTGATGGTGCCGCCGGTCCCGACGCCAGCGACAAAGATGTCGATGTTGCCGCCGGTATCGTTCCAGATTTCCTCCGCCGTGGTGCGGCGATGGATCTCGGGGTTGGCGAGGTTCTTGAATTGCTGCGGCATCACGGCTTTCGGCGTGGTTCGCACCAATTCTTCGGCGGTGGCAATCGCGCCCTTCATGCCCTGGCCGGCTGGAGTGAGGACAATTTCGGCGCCAAGGAAGGCCAGCATCTTGCGCCGCTCGATCGACATCGATTCCGGCATCACCAGCTTTAACCGGTATCCGCGCGACGCGGCTGCGAAGGCCAGCGCGATGCCGGTATTTCCTGACGTCGGCTCGATCAGAACCGTGTCGGCATCGATGAGGCCGGCTTCCTCCATCGCCAAAATCATGGCGACGCCGATCCGATCCTTCACGCTCGCGGCGGGATTGAGATATTCAAGCTTGGTGAGGATGGTCGCTTTTGAGCCGCGCTGTTGCGGCAGTCGCAGCAATCGCACGATCGGCGTGTCGCCGATCGCATCCACGATGCTGTCGAAGACACGGCCCCGGCCGTGATGCTGCGCGGCACGCGTCGTTGACGATTCATCCATGGCACATGCCTCCGGTACAGACGTGTAAATGTTGAGCGCTTGTTTTAGTAAAATTCAATGTGGCAATGCGCGCCTGCATTGAGCACTCAAGGGCCACAATTCGCTGCATCGCAAAAACGTTAGCGACGCCGAATAACGTAAAACCAACGCATTTGTGTTGCGACATCGTCAAACAAACTGTTGTATGTTGCACTTGGGTTCAGATCACAAAGGAGGTCACGATGTCAGCCGTTGCTGAAGTCCTGTCCACCGTATCGCATAACGCGCATCCCCGTGGGAGTGATCTGCCGACCTGTCCGGTTTGTGCGGATTCGATGGTGGCTGCCGAGGCGTCGGCCTATCTCGCCGACAACATCGTGAGCTATCTCTGGACCTGCGACACTTGCGGCTATGGTTTTGTAACCAAGCATTCGTTCAAGCGTCTGGCCTGTAACTAGGTTCCAATTATCAGCGGTTTTTGCCGGCGCGGAACTTCAGCGCGCCGGGATGTCGCCTTTTGCCCAGTTGCTTCGCGTCTGCTCACGAAAACTCGCAAATGTGCCTTGTGAGATCGCCTGCCTGATCTCGCTCATCAGGTGCTGGTAGTAAGCGATATTGATTTCCGACAGCAGCATCGCGCCCAGGGTCTCGCCGGACCTGACGAGATGATGCAGATAGGCGCGCGAGTTGTTGCGTGTGGCAGGCCATGAACTCGTTTCATCGAGCGGCCGGGAATCGTCGGCGTGACGGGCGTTGCGCAGGTTGATCTGGCCGTATCGCGTGAAAGCCATGCCGTGGCGGCCGTTGCGCGTCGGCATCACGCAATCGAACATGTCGACGCCGCGCGCCACCGCTTCCATCATGTCGTCCGGCGTCCCGACGCCCATCAGGTATCGCGGACGTTCGTCGGGAAGCAAAGGCGCGACTTCCTCAATCATCGACAGCATCACCGCTTGCGGCTCGCCAACCGCGAGCCCGCCGATGGCGTAACCGTGAAAGCCAATATCGACGAGGCCACGCGCGCTCGCGTGACGCAGTTGCGGGATATCGCCGCCCTGCACGATCCCGAACAGCATGTAGCCGGAAGGCGCCGTCTCGAAGGCGCGCTTAGAGCGCTCGGCCCAGCGCAACGACAATTGCATCGCGCGGTCGATATCGGCGTGCTCGGCCGGCAGCCTGACGCATTCGTCCATCTGCATGGCGATGTCAGAACCGAGCAGCCGCTGCACCTCGATCGATCGCTCCGGCGACAACTCCACCATCGCGCCGTCGATATGCGAGCGAAAGGTCACGGCCTCTTCCCTCACCTTGCGCAGTTCGGACAGCGACATCACCTGGAAGCCGCCGGAGTCCGTCAGCATCGGACCGTTCCAGCCGGTGAAATGCTGCAAGCCACCGAGTGCGGCGATCCGCTCCGCGCCGGGCCGCAGCATCAGATGATAGGTGTTGCCGAGCACGATGTCGGCGCCGGCATCCCGCACCTCGCGCCAGTGCATACCTTTCATGGCGCCGGCAGTGCCTACCGGCATGAAGGCCGGCGTTCGCACCACGCCATGGGGCGTCGTCAGCCGGCCGGCTCTCGCAGAGCCGTCGGTTGCGAGTAGCTCAAAGTGATTGGGTACGCTCATTTGAGCCGCTTATTGCGTCACAAAGGCCGTCTGTTCAACCGGGAGTTAAGGAATTTTCGGGCAAAAGACGTTGACCAAAGCCCGAGTCTTGCCCATAAGTCCGCTCCCATGATGTCAGCGACCACCAAAACCACGACCAAAACCAAGCCCTCCGGGGGCTCGGGAGGCGTGCGCGCGTAGTCAAACAACCGCATCATCTTGATCCGAAGCCCCGCCCCCAAAAGGTCCGGGGCTTTTTTATTGCCTCATGCTCAAACAAAGTGGAGATAAACGTGCAGAGAGACCCCGTTGTGGCCATTGCCGGCGTGACCGGCGCTGTAGGTGGGGAATTCATTGCCACCTTGAACAAGCGTGGATTTCCGGTCCGCGAGCTCAAGGCGTTGGCCAGCGCACGGTCCGCAGGCAAAACCGTCGGCTTCCGCGGTGAGACCATCGAAATCGAGGAGCTTCGCGAAGACTCCTTTAACGGCGTCGATATCGCCCTGTTTTCGGCCGGCAGCGGCGTTTCTCGCAAATTCTCGCCGATCGCGGTGAAGGCGGGCGCCGTCGTCATCGACAATTCCTCGGCGTATCGCATGGACCCCAACGTGCCGCTGGCGATCCCCGAGATCAACGGCCGGCGTATCGCCGAGCACAAGGGCATCATTGCCGTCCCCAACTGTTCGGCGATCACGGCGCTGATGCCGCTGTGGCCGATCCATCGGCAGAACCGCATCAAGCGGATGATCACTTCAACCTATCAGGCGGCCTCCGGCGCGGGTGCGGCGGCGATGGAAGAGCTGGTGGCATCGACCCGCGCAAACCTTGCCGGCGAGAGCTACGTCCCGATGGTGCTGCCGCATCCCTACGCGTTCAACGTCTTCAATCACGACACCAAGGTCGATCCCGAGACGGGCTACAACGAAGAAGAGACCAAGGTGATCAAGGAGACGCGGAAGATCTTTGAGGACGATACGATCGCGATCGGCATTACCTGCGTGCGGGTGCCGGTGCTGCGCGCCCACAGCCAGGCGATCACCTTCGAATGCGAACGGCCGATCGGGGAACGCGAGGTTCGCGATATTCTTGGCAACGCGCCCGGCGTGAAAATCGTCGACGACCGGGTGAAGAACTACTTCCCGATGCCGATCGAGGCGTCGGGACAAGACGACGTCCTGGTCGGGCGTATCCGCCGCGATCTCAGCGACCCAAGTGGGCATTCAATCTCGTTGTTCGTCGCCGCGGATCAATTGCTGAAGGGGGCGGCGCTGAACGCGGTGCAGATCGCGGAACTGCTGCCAGAGCGCATCGCGGCGTAACCCCGTGCGGGGTTTAGTCGTGTCCACGAAACAGAAGGCAGGCATCGCCATAGGAATAAAATCGATAGCCGCTCGCGATGGCGTGGGCATAGGTACGCTTCATGGTCTCAAGTCCTGAGAAGGCCGAGACCAGCATGAACAGCGTCGAACGCGGCAAATGGAAATTGGTCAGGAGGATATCGACCGCGCGGAAGCGATAACCTGGCGTAATGAAGATCGCGGTATCGTCGGAAAATGGCTGGATCTCGCCATTCTCGGCGGCCGCGCTCTCGAGTAGCCGCAGCGAGGTGGTACCGATGGCGACCACGCGGCCACCCTTCGCACGCGCCGTATTAAGCGTTTCGGCGACCTCGGGCGAGATGGTGCCCCACTCGGAATGCATCTTGTGCTCCGATGTGTCGTCGGCCTTGACCGGCAGGAACGTGCCCGCTCCGACGTGAAGCGTAATGCGATTGAGGCCGATGCCGCACTCGCGCAACGCCGCCTCCAGTGCTGGCGTGAAATGTAACCCGGCGGTGGGTGCTGCGACCGCGCCATCGTTGGTGGCGAACATGGTCTGGTAGTCGGCCGCATCGTGCTCGTCGGGCGCGCGTTTGGACGCGATATAAGGCGGCAGCGGCGGACTGCCGAGATCGGCAATCGCCGAATCGAGCGCCGGCCCATGGAACGAAAACGACAGCGTCACTGCGCCGTCTTCGCCTTTGTCTTCCACCTCGGCATCGAGGTGGCCGAGCAGACAAACCCTGCCCTCGTTGCCGAAACGAACGACGTCGCCCGGCGCGAGCTTCTTGGCCGGCTTGACCAACGCCTGCCAGCGCGAGCCATCAAGCCGCTTGATCAGCGTCGCCTCGATTTTCGGTTCGGTCTCGCGGCCGATCCGCCGGCCCCTGAGCTGGGCCGAGATGACCTTGGTGTCGTTGACGACAAGCTGATCGCCCGCCTTGAGCCATTGCGGCAAGTCCGACACCACGCGGTCGTGCAGGCGCGCGCCGGGTTCGACCACCAGTAGCCGCGCGGCATCGCGCGGCTGCGCGGGACGCAGCGCGATCCGCTCAGCGGGCAGTTCGAAGTCGAAGAGATCGGTGCGCATGGTGCGTCGGCCTAGCCGCCCTCATGGTGAGGAGCCCGCAACGCGGGCGTCTCGAACCATGGGGTTCTGGCAACGGTTGGCCTCATCCTTCGAGAAGCGCTACCGCGCTCCTCAGGATGAGGGACCGCCAGCAATCACTCCGCATCCAGCGCCATATGCGCCTTGACGATCTTGTCGGGATTCTTGACCGGCTCGCCGCGCTTGATCTTGTCGACGTTTTCCATGCCCGAGGTCACCTTGCCCCACACCGTGTACTGCTTGTTGAGGAACGGAGCGTCGTCGAAGCAGATGAAGAACTGGCTGTCGCCGGAATCCGGGTTTGCGGCGCGCGCCATCGACGTCGTTCCGCGCACATGCGGCTCGGCATTGAATTCGGCCTTGAGCTTGGTGCCGGAACCGCCGGTTCCGGTGCCATGCGGGCAACCGGTCTGGGCCATGAAACCCTCGATCACGCGATGGAACACGATGCCGTCGTAAAATCCCTCGCGCACGAGTTCCTTGATCCGCGCGACGTGGTTCGGCGCAAGATCGGGCCGCATTTCGATGGTGACGGGTCCCTGCGTGGTTTCGAGGATCAAAGTATTTTCTGTATCAGCCATGCCTGTTTCTCTGTTGGTGAAGGTTTACGGTTGTGAAATCGAATGGCGAAAGGACGGCCGGCCACGGCGCCAGCCATTGCTTCTGTAAATGGCATGGGCGTGCAGCGCTGCAACGCCTCCATGGCCGCAATCCGGTATAATAAACGATCGTTGTCGTCCGCCTGTTCCGATTCATAGGTGACGCGGGGCCGGCCCAAAATCTCGCCGCTCCGGGTGAAACTGACGATTACGGTAATATCGATACCGGCATGGGCGCGCGTTAAGTCCGGCGGACGCCAGCACGTCCTGAGCCTCGCGAAAATGTCCGCAATGGTGTTCACCTGGGCCGGTTGCGCCGGCAAAGGTGTGAGCCCTACGAGCCAAAACCCCGCAACGCATATCAAGGACCAATAGCGAGGCCGGTTCGTCACCGGTTACTTCATGTCGGAGGCGACCTGCACCTTCACCATCTTGTCGGGATCGGTCACTGCGCCGCCGGCCGATCCCGGGTCAGCCTTCTTCAGCTTGTCGACGACATCCATGCCCTGCACCACTTCGCCGATCACGGTGTACTTGTTGTCGAGCGGTGCGCCGTCTCCGAACATGATGAAGAACTGGGAGTTGGCGGAATCGACGCTGTCGCCGCGCCGCGCCATGCCGACGATGCCGCGCTTGAAGTGGACGCTGGAAAACTCCTGCGTCAGGTTCGGATATTTCGAGCCGCCGGTGCCGTTGAAATTCTGGCCGTCGCCGGTCTGCGCCATGAAGCCGTCCATCACCCGATGGAACGGCACGTTGTTGTAGAAGCCTTCGCGGGCCAGTTGCTTGAGGCGCTCGGCGTGCTTCGGCGCGATATCGGTGCGCAGCTTGATGATGATCCGTCCCTTGGTGGTGTCGATGACGATCGTATTCTGTTTGTCGAGACCGGCGGGAAGCGGCTGGGCGATGGCGGGTGCCGCACACAACAGCGCGACGAGAACGGCGAGAATTCGGATCATGGAAGCTCCAGCGTGAGAGAAGAAATCAACGGCCGAATTTGGCCTTGAGGCGTTTTGCAATTGCCTTGGGCACGAAGTTCGAGACGTCGCCACCCATACTGGCGATCTGTCGCACCAGTGTGGCAGTGATCGGGCGAACGGTCGGCGAGGCCGGCAGGAAAACGGTGCGGACCCCCGGCGCCATGGTTTCGTTCATGCCGGCGATCTGCATCTCGTAGTCGAGGTCGGTGCCGTCCCGCAAACCGCGGATCAGGATGGTGGCGCCGGCGCGCTTGGCGGCGGTGACCGTAAGGTCATCAAACGTGACGCAGTCGAATTCGCATCCCGCCTGACTGGCCACCGGTTCGAACACCTCGCGGAGCATCGAAAGCCGCTCCTCAACCGAAAACAGCGGCGCCTTTCCCGGGTGGACGCCGATCGCAATTACCAGTCGGTCGCACAGGCCGACGGCATGCCGGACCACGTCCAGATGGCCATTGGTGACGGGATCGAATGAGCCGGGATAAAGCGCAATGCGGGGCATCAACCCTCCTACCTCGCCCCGCTTGGGCCTGCAAGCCGGTCAAGGCTCAGGCCTGGAATGACCCCGGCCGTTATATTTCGTCGGCCATTGAACCATTTAGGGGTACGGCGCGTCTTCCCCGCAGAACCGGCTTTGTTTCGTCGCAGACCGGGCGACGAAACAAAACGACCGCCGGATGAAACCATTTTGGGCCTTTGGCCGACTGCGGCGAAAAACTCCGGAAACGCCCGATTTGTATCAAAAGGCCAGACAACGGGGCCACCAAGGCCCGGTGACAGGGGACCGTCATGATCAAAACTCTTTCAGCTATCGCTATAGCCGCGTGCCTCGCTGCTGCCCTGGCAATCCTGCCGGGCTTTGCGCCGCAAGTCGAAGCCAGCGTGCCGCGTCCGCTTGCGAAGGCCGACCGCCTCGACATCCACCCGACCGGCCGCGACTGCTCGCAGCAGGCTTGGCCGCATTTTGAAGCTTCCTGCCTGCGCACGGCAGGCTCCAAGGTCGCGGTTCGCGAGGCCCGTCTGGTCACCGCCGACCGCACGCCATAACGGCCGCCGCTTGCCTAGCCGCTATGATCCCAACGGCACGCTTTGGGCGTGCCGGAAAATGTTTTTCGGATCGAACGCCGACTTGATCTTGGTCAGTCGCGCGAGGTGGTCTCCCCAGTAGGCTTTGGCGTAACCGTCGCCGAGATCGAGATCGCAGTAATTCACATACGACGCGCCGGAGACATACGGCCGCATTGATGCATACAGCGTCCGCATCATCGCCAGATTGGTCTCGTTGGCGCCAGGGCTCTCCCACTGCATGAAATATTGGATCAGATACTTCGTGTTGCCGCGATGGACGAACGCCGCGGCATCGGAGGCAACCTTGTTAATGACGCCGCCGTAGCTGTCGAATAGCACGGCAATCTCGCCCGGCGCCTTCTGTAACCCGTCAAGCAGCGTCAAAACCCCCTGCTCGGTCATGGGCTCGACGACATAGTCGGATTTGCCCTTCATCAGAACGGATTCGTAAGCCGGGCCGCCGCCGTTGAAGATGGTGGCGGCCCTGGCGAAGGTCATGGTGGTGGTGACAAGTATCTCGGCCAAGCCTGCGAGTTTTTGCAGACGTTTCATTTCCGCAGTGAGCTTGCTCTCGGAATCGACCGACAGGCCCGCGATATGCACCTTGATCACGCCGCCCGCTTCCCTGGTCAGGTGAAGCGTGCAGGTGATCGCGGGCGGCAGGCCGTCGAGCCATTCCTGCCAGGCCAGCACGATCTTGGCCGCCTGGGTGACCGGCTTGCTCCACGTAATGGAGAACTTGGCGACCAGATTGACCACACTGGTGCGGAAGTTGAATTTGGTCACCACGCCGAAGCTGCCGTTGCCGCCGCCGCGCAGCGCCCAAAACAAATCGGGATTTTCCTGGCCGCTCACATTCAAGATATTGCCCGAGGCATCGACGAGCTCCATCGACAGCACGCTGTCACAGGCCAGCCCAAAAGGGCGTCCCAGCAAGCCAAAGCCGCCACCCAGCGAATGGCCGGCGATGCCGACGGAAAAACAGCTGCCGGCAGGAATCGCGCGATTTGCGGGCTCGAGCGCCGCGTAGACGGAGCCCAATGAAGCGCCGGAGCCGATCGACACCGATTGCTTGTCGGCGGCAAGCTGAATGGCGGCCATGCCACGCACATCGATGACGAGATCGGCGTTCTGCGAAAAACCTTCATAGGAGTGACCGCCGGAGCGGACGGCGAAGCTCACACCGTTACTGGTCGCCCAACGGATGGTTTGGCCGACGGCCTGCGGGCTTGATGCGACGACACGCACCTGCGGCGTGATCTGCTTTCGCTTGCTGAAGGAGGCATTGTAGTCGAGCTTGTTGGGAGCTCCGCTCCCCGAAATCAGAACCAGATCCTTCTTGGGATCGATCTCGGCTTTCAACGACGCGATCGGCAGGCCGGTTTCGGCCTCCGCGTTGCGGATTTCAAGCAGCGAACTGCCAACGATCAGGTTTGCCGAGAAGATACTGGAGGCTTGCAGGAAGTCGCGCCGCTTCATGTCGTCTCCCGTATCCGGTCAAGCCGCGTATTCGTAAAACTGCAACGACAGGAATCTCGGCAATATCCGCATATCCAAGGCGGAATTCAACATGTCTGCTTTGTGCCGGGACCGGTCGCATGGCGTATGCCGCGTTGTTCACCCACCTGCATTGAACCTGGCTGGTCTCTGAAAGCACAAAAGGGCGTGGATCCCGGGAAGGAATGCGCGATGAAGGCCCTGAAAGCATCGATCTGTGTTGCGGTGACCGCGCTCACCCTCAGCCTGTCTCTCGGCACGCCACCCTGTGCGGGAGAAGATGAGGCGACCACCCTCACCCAGCAGATGAAAGAGCTTTATAGGGCTGGGAAGTACAAGGAAGCGCTGCCATTGGCTCAGAAGTCTCTGGACCTTCGCGAAAAGGAGTTTGGCCCCGAGGATGCGAACGTCGCGATGCCGCTCAATGACCTTGGCACGATCCACTACAATCTGGGTCAATACCCCGTTGCCGAGCTGCTGTACAAGCGTTCACTGGCTATCAGGGAGAAGACGCTCGGTCCGGATCATGCGGAAGTCGCAGCCGTGCTGAACAATCTGGGCGAACTCTACCGAGCGGAAGAGCGCTACGCGGAAGCGGAGCCGCTTCTCAAACGGTCGATCGCCATTCGCGATAAAATGCCCGGTCCCGACGATCCGTCTATCGTGATGGCGTTGAGCAACCTCGCTGCTGTCTACAGCAATCAGGGTCAGTACGACCGGGCCGAGCCGCTCTTCAAGCGGGGGCTGGCCATCCTCGAGAAGGCGCACGGCCCCGATGATCCTGAAGCCACAGTGTTGATGAATAACCTCGCCGATGCCTACATCCATCGGCATCATTACGCCGATGCCGAGCGGCTGCTCAAGCGATCGATCGCCGTGACTGAGAAGGCGTTCGGACCCGACCACCCGGACGTCGCGCAGGCGCTGAACAATTTAGCCGCACTGTACGCGCGTCAGGGGCGTAACGCCGACGCCGAGCGGCTTTTCAAACAGTCGGTGGCCACCTTCGAGAAGACGCTCGGTCCGAACCATCCGGATCTCGCGGATGTTCTGGAAAACCTGGCCAGTCTCTACAAGCATCAGGGTCGCTATGCCGATGCCGAACAATTCTTTAAGCGCTCGGTGGCCATTCGAGAGAAGGCAGCGTCGGGACCGATCTGAGAGGTCGTAGCGACAGCCAGATAAGTCTCGAACCGGTAGAAATGTAAATATACGCCCTACCTACACGACGGCAGTGCTTGAAAATATTGCGGCTGGTGGAAATTCGCTTTCGCTGCTTTGGGTAGGAACGCACTCCAATAGCTGCGCGCTCGCCCCTGCCCCAAAATCGAATAGAGATTTCCACGGATCTTTGAGGGATCGCCGTCCCAACCGAGTGGCTTGAGAAGAATGGCCAGCTCGGTGCTCCAGCCGCCCGTTACAACGGTTGCTGTCGACGTCAGCCCTAAATCAACACCCTCATGGTGTTGTTTGGCGCTGACAATCCTGACCTGAAAGTTCTGGTTGTAGGGCGATACTTCGAATTCGTAGTACGGAAATCCGCTGTCCGAAAACGTCACAAACAATTCCACAACATCGAACTGGTAGGGATAATCATTCGGGCCGAGGACCTTTTTGGCGTTCAGCGTCGGCGCCAAGACCGAAAAGCGCGCGACCAACGCATCATCGGCCAGCGAAACATGCGCCTCGACGGGATTTTTAAGTGCCGACGTGGCGGGCGTAACCAACGAAAGCTCGCAAGCCCTTGCGTCAGAACAACTCAGCAGGACGGCAGCCGCCATCAAGACTCTCATGGCTGTGTTTCGCCATTCTGGAGTGCCCTGAGGTAGGCGCAGAACATATCCGCCATTGCGTCCGCATAAGTTTTGATCTCGGCCGGGCTTCGATGCGTTTCCGAGAAATGCTTTCCGACCGCGCTCAGCGTCTGTTTGATCAGATCGCCGGCCGAGGCGCGCGCAGCGTCTGAAACCGCGGGCAGCACTTCCTGCATGAAGAGCTGAACGGTGCGGCTTCCCGACTTCTTCGCTTCCCGTGCTTCGGGCGCGTCGCGATAAAGCGGGACGGCGTCATTGAGGGCCACACGCATCGCGGCCTCCTCGCATTCCGATCGGATGAAGGCGTGAACGAGCGTGCGCAGCCGCGTCAGCGGCGGTTGCCCGGCGTCCTCGAGGATGCCGCGCAGCAATTCGCCGGTCTGCCGCCATTCGTCGCTTTGCAGGCGAAACAGGATCGACGCCTTGTTCGGAAAATACTGATACAGCGATCCGATGCTGACGCCGGCCTTTTCGGCCACCCGCGCCGTGGTGAAACGCTGCGCGCCTTCCTTCGCCAGAACCTGAACCGCCGCTTCCAGAATCGTCGCAACGAGCTCAGCCGAGCGCGCCTGCTGCGGCTGTTTTCGTGAGGAAATTGAAGGGCTTCGACGATCGGCCATGAAGCTCCAGGATAACGCGAATAGCGAATGCGAATAATTAGTCGTATTTTACGGATGACGCAACAACGCAAACTTCCCTCATCCAGGAAACTTCCATGACTACGCTAACCACCACCCCGCTGGCACCACTGCTCGATCGTCTGTTCGAAGAAGCCGATGCATCGGAAGCCGAGCTTGAAACCGCTGCGGCCGCTCTCTCCGACGAAGAGCTGGCCCGCTTGATGCGGAGCAAGACGGAGTACCGCGATTTCTATGGCCGCCTGAAGAACATGCCACTCGCCGTTTCGCGGGAGACCGGCGCGTTGCTTTACATGCTGGCGCGAAGCTCGCGCGCACGGACGATCGTCGAGTTCGGAACTTCGTTCGGCATCTCGACCCTGCATCTTGCCGCAGCCTTGCGCGACAATGGCGGCGGCCGCCTCATCACCAGCGAGTTCGAGCCGTCCAAGGCGGCTCGGGCGAGACAAAATCTAACGGCCGGCGGTCTCATCGACCTCGTCGAAATCCGCGAGGGCGATGCCTTGCAAACGCTGAGCGTCGATCTCCCCGACACGATCGACCTGTTGCTGCTCGACGGCGCCAAGTCGCTCTATCCTGAAATCCTGAGCCTGGTCGAAAGCCGCCTCGGGCCGGGCGGCCTCATCGTCGCCGACAATGCCGATGATAGCCCCGAATACCTGGCGTATGTACGCGCGCCGGCAAAGGGCTACATGTCCACGCCATTTGCTGACGACGTCGAGCTGTCGATGCGGCTGGGCTAAGCTACGGCGACGGCTCTAGTTAGAGCCGTTGCCGTTTCCATTGCCGTTTTCGGCTTCCTCGCCGATGTGCTCGACCGACACCACATGCTCATCATCGGCGGTATCGAACACGATCACGCCCTGGGTCGAACGGCCGGCGATCCGGATGTCCGCCACCGGACAACGGATCAACTGGCCCTTGTCCGTCACCAGCATGATCTGGTCGGATTCTTCGACCGGGAACGAGGCGACTAGCTTGCCGTTGCGGTTATTGACCGACATCGCGACGATGCCTTTGCCACCGCGGCCGGTGGTGCGGTACTCGAACGACGAGGTACGCTTGCCGTAGCCATTGACGGAAACCGTCAACACCACCTGCTCCTGCGCCGACATTTCGACATAGCGCTCGGACGAGAGCTGAATGGCGTTCGAGGCCTCCTCGGTATCGCCTTCCACCGCCGTCTCATCCGCAGCGCCCTCGCCGGCCACTGCGCGACGCATTTTGAGGTAGGCTGTGCGTTCGTCCGACGTCGCCTCGACATGCCGCAGAATCGCGAGCGAAATCAGGCGGTCGCCCTTGGCGAGCGCAATACCGCGCACGCCCATCGAGGTGCGGCCGGAGAACACCCGCACATCGGTGACAGGGAAACGGATGCACTGACCGCCGGCGGCGGTAAGCAGCACATCGTCGTGCTCGGTGCAGATCTGCACGTCCACGATCGCCTCATCCTCGTCGAGCTTCATCGCGATGATGCCGGAACGCCGGACGTCGACGAAATCGGAGAGCTTGTTGCGGCGGACCGTGCCGCCGGTGGTGGCAAACATCACGTCGAGGTTGCCCCACGAGGATTCATCCTCCGGCAGCGGCATGATGGTAGTGATGCGTTCGCCCTGTTCGAGCGGCAGGATGTTGATCATCGCCTTGCCGCGGGCATTCGGCGCGGCCATCGGCAGCCGCCAGACCTTTTCCTTGTAGACCTGGCCGCGCGAGGAGAAGAACAGCACCGGCGTGTGCGTCGAGGCGACAAACAGGCGGGTAACGAAATCCTCGTCGCGCGTCCCCATGCCGGCGCGGCCTTTGCCGCCGCGCTTCTGCGCGCGATAGGTCGACAGCGGCACGCGCTTGACGTAGCCGGCGTGAGAGACGGTGACGACCATGTCCTCGCGCTGGATCAAGTCCTCGTCCTCCATCTCGCCTTCCTGATCGATGATCACGGTGCGGCGAGGCGTGGCGAATTCGCTCCTGATGGCGGCGAGCTCTTGCTTGATGATCGCCTGGATGCGGGCGCGCGAGCGCAGAATGTCGAGATAGTCGGC
>DATHPL010000050.1:0-2703 GCA_035483915.1 Bradyrhizobium sp. | reverse complement strand
GTCAGAAAGAACACGTCCTTGCCGTCGAGCCGTTGAAAGCGCGCCAGCGCGTCGGTCGCGATCGCCTCATAGGCGTGACCGATATGCGGCACGCCGTTGGGATAGGCGATCGCGGTGGTGATGTAGAAGGAGTTTTTAGCTGGCGCCGTTGTTGCTTTCGGAGCGGGCGCAGACGAAGCTTTCGGGACTTTTGGCGCGACCGGCTTTGCCGCCGTGGTCTCAGCTTTTTTCGGCGTGACGGTGACTTTTTCGGCCTGGGTCTTTTTCGCCGCTCTCTTTGGCGTCTTCTTTGTGGTCTCCTTGACCGTTTTCTTCGCCTTTTTGGCGGCTTTCTTGACGGTTTTCTTTACGGCTTTTTTTGCTGTCTTCTTCGGTTGCTTCTTGGCCCTCTTGGCGGCACCACGCTTCGCACCGGCGCGCGGCGCTTTGTTGCCGGCTTTTGCCTTTTTCGTCTTTCGTTTCTTGACGGTTTTTTTCGCAGCCTTCGCCACACGAATTCCTTTACAGATCAAATAAAACGATCGGGATTTTAGGGGCCGCTGTTATCGCGTGGCTTCCGCAAGCATCCCAAATACCGAGAACACAAGCGGTTTTCGCTCGAGATTGTATTCAGCGGTATCGCGCGCGGCGCGGTTGATCTTTTCCCACACCTCCGCCAGCCGTGCAAGGCGCGGCAGGTCGGCGTTGGGATCCTCGGTCCGCATACGTTCACCAACCCAGCGATCGATACTGTCGACAAAGGTCGCGAGCGCGACTTTGTCGCTGCCGCCAAGCGCGTCGCCAAGCGCATGCAATTCACGCGAATCGACCCGGGGCAGCGTCGCCAGCATCGCGGCGGTCTTGTGATGAAGTTTGACGGCATCGCCACCGAGCAGCGTCAATGCCCGCGCGACGCTCCCCTCCGCGGCCTCCGCCGCCTCGATCAATGCGGCATCCTCGCCCGCACGCCCGGTCGCGCGGCTCACGGCCTGGATCACGTCGGCCTTGGCAAGCGGCCGCAATGGTAAGCGGCGGCAGCGCGACAGGATGGTCGGCAACACCCTCCCCGGAGCGTGGCTGACCAGCAAAAACAACGACTGGCGCGGCGGCTCCTCGAGGGTCTTGAGCAGCGCGTTGGCGGCATTGGGATTGAGTTCGTCGACGGTGTCGACGATGCACACCCTCCAGCCTTCGGCCGCTGCGGTCGAGCCGAAAAACGAAATGGTCTCGCGCGTCTCGTCGACCGTGATCACGGTCCGCATCACGCCCTTGTCGTTGGCGGTTCTCTGCAGCACCAGAAGCCCGCCATGGGCGCCGGCCGCAATCCGTCGGGCGGCGGGATCGTTGGCATCGACGTTCAGGCTGTCGGCGCGCTGCACGTTTGCCGCGAGCGGATCGGGGTGTGCCAGGACGAAACGGGCCATCCTGTAAGCAAGCGTCGCTTTGCCGATGCCTTGCGCGCCGCCAATTAGCCAGGCATGCGGAATGCGCCCGCTGCGATAGGCGTTGAGCAGCGCCGTCTCGGCCTCGCCGTGACCGAACAGGTCAGTGGTTTCCCGCGGGTGTGGAACCGATATCTGCGTTTCGGCCTTGCTGCTCATGCCGGGATCGCCGCGTTTCCAGCGCTTGTCGCGAAAAAGCGGTCGCGCAAGGCGGACCAGATATTGGCGGCCACCTTCACTGGCTCGTCAGTGGCGTCGATCAGCACGCAGCGTTCCGGTTCGTTTGCAGCGATCTGCCGATACGCCTCGCGTAATCGCTGGTGAAAGCTGATGTCTTCCGATTCGAACCGGTCGGGAGCCGCCGTGCCGCGCCGCGCGGCGGCGCGCTTGAGGCCGATTTCCACCGGCACGTCCAGAATGACGGTCAGGTCCGGTTTCAGGTCGCCGATGGTGACCCGCTGCATGGCATTGAGAAGCCCTTCGGACACCTGCCCGAGCGCACCCTGATAGACCCGCGTCGAATCGAAAAAACGATCGCTGAGCACCCATGTGCCCTGCTTGAGCGCGGGCTCGATCACGGTGCGCGCATGGTCATCGCGTGCGGCGGCGAACAACAGCGTTTCCGCCTCGGGGCCAAGCAGCTTGCCCATCCCGGAGAGGACCAGATGGCGGATGATTTCCGCGCCGGGCGATCCGCCGGGCTCGCGAGTAACGATGGCGTGCAATTTCATGCCGGCCAATCGCTCGGCCAGGACTTTGATCTGGGTGGATTTGCCGGATCCTTCGCCGCCCTCAAAGGAGATGAAGCGTCCCCGCCCCACCGCGGCCTTGACCGTTGCCTGAGCCATTGTCACAGCTTCTCCGCGCCTGCGCGGAACAGCCCGATGGCGAGTTCGGCTACGCCGTCGACGGCGCGTCGCATCGTCGAACCCTGGCCAACCGCTTCCGTGGCATAGACCGGCGTCTCCACGGCAACGTTGCCGCCACGCCAGACCTTGACCAAGCCGACCTTTTGGCCGGCCTCGAACGGTGCGCGCACCGGGCCGCTGTAGACGATACGGGCAATCAACTTGTCGGTACCGTTTTTCTGCACCATGACCTTGACGGGTTCGTGGCTCGCCAGCGCCACCGAGCGGCTGTCGCCGCCGAACACCTTCGCATAGCCAATCGTTTGGTTCTCCGCGAATACGGTCCGCACCTCGAAATTACGAAAGCCCCATTCGAGCATCTTCTTGGCTTCGGTGGCGCGGTCTTCCGGGTCCTCAAGCCCGTTGATGGCCAC
>DATHPL010000049.1:0-3540 GCA_035483915.1 Bradyrhizobium sp. | reverse complement strand
TTCAAGGACGGCACCCTTTATATCGCCGAACTCTCGAAGGTGTCGAAGATCGAAAAGATCGAAGACAATCTCGACAATCCGCCGAAGCCCACGGTGATCTACGACAACCTGCCGAAGGACGAAGCCCACGGCTGGAAGTTCATCGCCATCGGACCGGACAACAAGCTCTATGTCCCGGTCGGCCAGCCCGGCAACAACGTGCTGCATGACGCCGATCACGGCCAGATCCGCCGCATCAATCTCGACGGCAGCGGCGCCGAAGTGGTCGCGCTTGGTGTCCGCAACACCGTCGGCTTCGACTGGAATCCGGAAAACAAGCAGCTCTACTTTACCGATAACGGCCGCGACTGGTTGTCGGAGGACGTTCCGAACGACGAACTCAACCGCGTCACCAAGCTCGGCGAAGACTTCGGCGCGCCCTATTGCTACCAGGGCAATATCCCGGATCCGGAATTCGGCTGGGGCCATTCGTGCAGCGAGTTCGTCCCTCCGGTCGGTCTGATGGGCCCGCACGCGGCGGCGCTCGGCATGCGCTTCTACACCGGCAAGATGTTCCCTTCGAGCTTCAAGAACCAGATCATCATCGCGCGTCATGGTTCCTGGAATCGGACCAACAAGTTCGGTGGTGACGTCGTGGTCGCCCATCTCAACAAGGACGGCACGGTCAAGAACCTCGAACCGTTGCTCACGGGCTTCCTGCAAGACAACAAATATGTCGGCCGGCCGGTCGACGTCATGCAGCTGAAGGACGGCTCGATCCTCGTGTCCGACGACTGGAACGGCGCCGTCTACCGCGTCAGCTACGGCAAGCAAAAGGTCGCCGCGCAGTAAGCGCACTGATCGTAATCGGGGGCGAGCTTTACGGTTCGCCCCCGATTTTCATTTTGGAATGGGTGTTGAGGTTTCATCTATGCGGAAAGCGACAATGATGGCGGCGTTGATGGCCGCATCGCTGGCAGGTTCTGCCCAGGCGGCAGAAACCGTCGAGCAGCGGGCAGTCACCTGTTTTGCCTGCCACGGCGAACATGGCCAGTCCGAGATGGAAAACACCCCCTCACTCGGCGGCCAGCAGTCGCCTTATGCTCTGATCCAGCTTTTCATGTTTCGCGAAAAACTTCGCACGTTTGAGCCGATGAACGACATCACGAAGTCCTTCACCGACGATGACCTTCAGAAGTTTGCCGATTTCATCGCCAAATTGCCGAAGCCGCAGCCGCCGGCCGAGGTCGGCGACCCCGCGCGCATGCAGCGGGGCCTGGCGCTCGCGCAGGCGAACCGCTGCAACAGCTGCCACAATGCCGATTTCTCCGGCAAGGAGAACGTGCCGCGGCTTGCCAATCAGCGCGAGGACTACCTCAACAAGACGCTCAGTGAATACAAGGACAATAGCCGCCACGGCTACGACGGTACCATGGCGGATGTGATGGGCTCGGTCACTAAGGAGCAGATCCCTGAGCTTGCCTATTACATCTCGCACTATCGTTGAGCTACATTCCTCTGACGATTAAAGGGGGCTCGACATGAAAGACATCTGGCGCCTGCCGGCTCACGAATTGGCCGGGCTGATCAGGGCGAAGAAGGTTTCGGCGAAGGAAGCTGCGACATCAGCGCTGGCACGGCTCGATGCCGTCAACCCCGCGATCAACGCGGTGGTGGATCATCGTCCTGATGACGTGTTGTCGCAGGCGGCTGCGGTCGATGCCGCGATTGCGCGCGGCGACGATGTCGGCGTGCTGGCGGGCGTGCCGGTCACGATCAAGGCAAATATCGATCAGGCGGGCTTTGCCAACACCAACGGCCTGAAGATGCAAGCCGACGTGATTGCGAAGGACAACAGTCCGGTGGTGGATAATCTGCGCAAAGCCGGCGCGGTGATCCTCGGGCGTACCAATTGCCCGGCTTTTTCCTATCGCTGGTTCACGACCAACCTGATCCACGGCAACACCAAGAACCCGCGCGATCCGTCGATCACGCCGGGTGGCTCGTCCGGTGGCGCGGGAGCGGCGGTCGCGGCCGGCATCGGTCACATCGCGCATGGCACCGATATCGCGGGCTCCATTCGCTATCCCGCCTACGCCAACGGCGTGCATGGCCTGCGCACGACTGTCGGCCGCATCGCGGCTTTCAATGCAGCGCTGCCGGAGCGAACCATCGGCCCGCAAATTTCGGCGGTCTCGGGACCCTTGGCGCGGACCATCGGCGATTTGCGGATCTCGCTCGCGGCGATGTCGATGCCTGATATGCGCGATCCCTGGTGGGTGCCGGCGCCGCTCGAAGGCCCGCCGATGCCAAAGCGCGCGGCGTTGTGCGTCAACCCCGAGGGGCTTGATCCCGTGCCCGAGGTGAAGGCTGCGGTTGTCGATGCGGCCAAGCGCCTGGAGCGTGCGGGGTGGATCGTCGAGGAAGTCACATCGCTGCCGCCGCTGAAGGAAGCAGCCGAACATCAAACCAAGCTCTGGCTCGGCGATAATTATGAAGGCCAGCTTGCAGCCGCCGAGCGCGAGGGCGATCCCGGTGCGCTCGCTTGCCTCCGCGGTAACAAGTCGAAAGTCTTCCCGTTCGATCCGTTGACGCTGTCGAAGATCCTGACGCGGCGTGCAACGCTGGTTCGTGAATGGTCGCTGTTCCTGGAAAAATATCCGGTGCTGCTGATGCCGGTGTCCGGTGAACTGCCGTTCCCCGATCAGCTCGATACCAAGGACGATGCGTCCTTCGCACGCGTCTGGCGCGCGCAACTGCCGCAGATCGCGATTCCTTTCATGGGCTTGCCGGGCTTGACGGTGTCGACGGGGCTGGTCGGGCGTGTACCGGTCGGCGTTCATGTCGTCGCCGGTCGCTACCGCGAGGATCTTTGTCTGCTCGCAGGCGAGGCGATCGAGGCCGGCGGCACGCCGCCTTCGCCGATCGATCCGTTCCAGGGTTAGAGCATGGCTTCGATCTACGATTTCAGCGCCAAATCGCTCGCGGGGGAGGACACCCCGCTCAAGCGCTTTGAGGGCAACGTGCTCCTGATCGTCAATACCGCGAGCGCGTGCGGATTCACGCCGCAATATAAAGGCCTCGAAGCCCTGCAACAGAAATACAGTGTGCGCGGCTTTTCGGTGCTCGGTTTTCCCTGCAACCAGTTCGGACGCCAGGAGCCCGGCAGTGCGGCCGAGATCGGGCAATTCTGTTCTTCAAACTACGCCGTCAGCTTTCCGATGTTCGACAAGATCGACGTCAACGGCGACAACGCCCATCCGTTGTATCAGTATCTCAGAGGCGAAAAATCCGGATTGCTCGGTTCGTCGATCAAATGGAATTTCACCAAATTCCTGATCGATCGTTCGGGCAAGGTGGTCGGACGTTACGCGCCGACCACGACGCCGGAAGCGCTCACCAAGGATATCGAGGCATTGCTGTGAACGAGAAAAGCGAATCCAACACGCCGGTCGAATTTCCGGATCGGCTCTCCATCGATCCCCATAGCCCCTATTACAACGAGGCGATCCTGGCGCGCGACGTCGGCATCCGTTTCAAGGGCGTCGAGAAGAATAATGT
>DATHPL010000048.1:0-4937 GCA_035483915.1 Bradyrhizobium sp. | reverse complement strand
GGTGTGGTGAAATGGCCGCCGAGATAGGCGCCGAACTGCGACAGGAACGAGCCGAGCCCCATCTGCAGAAATCCCATCGCGCCGGATGCGGTGCCGGCCGCCTCGGGCCGCACGCTGATGGCGCCCGCGGCCGAATTCGACATCACGAACGCATTGGCGAACATCACGATCATCTGCGTGCCGAACAGCCAGGCCGGCATCTGGTTGAGCCCAGCGATCCCCCAGACGAGATTCAAGAGGCTGCCGAGGAGTTGCAGCGCGAGACCGAACCAGATCAGTCTCTCGAGCGAATGGCGGGGCGCAAAGCGCACGCAAAAGAGATTGCCGACCAGATAGGCGAAGCCGATGATCGCAAACCAGGCGCCGTATTCGGCGCCGGTGCGGCCCATATGCGTGATGACGATATAGGGAGCGCCGCCTGCGAAAGTGAAGATGATCTGCGAGGCCAGCACCTGGCACAGCACATAGCCGATGAAGGCGCGGCTGGTAAGGAGACTTCCGACATCGCCGCGAAAGCCACTCGCCTCTAAGCGAACACGGCGCGTTTCCGGCAATGCAAGCGCGATCGCGACTGCCACGGCC
Organism: Bradyrhizobium sp.; assembly: GCA_035483915.1. Classification (GTDB taxonomy): domain Bacteria; phylum Pseudomonadota; class Alphaproteobacteria; order Rhizobiales; family Xanthobacteraceae; genus Bradyrhizobium. The sequence continues at coordinate 4,355 of DATHPL010000048.1, read as the reverse complement.
AGCGAACCCGCCGTGGTGACGTAGAAGATCGAACGCCAGCCGAACGCGTTCTCGAGCAGGCCGCCGGTCAGGGGGCTCAGCATCTGCGCGATCATCATCACCGCGATCACGAGGCTGATCATCGAGGAGATGCGTTCGCGCTGATAGAGGTCGCGGATGATGGCGCGGCTGATCACCATGCCGCTGGCGCCGCCCAGCGCCTGGAAAAACCGTGCGGCGATCAGTTGGGGCAGCGTCTCGGCGAAGATGCAGGCTACACTCGCCACCACCATCAAAGAGAGGCCCGCCAGCAATACCGGCCGGCGTCCGTAGCGATCGGAGAGCGGCCCCATCAGGATCTGCGAGCAGGCGATGCCGACCATGTAAAGCGACACCGTCATCTGCGCGATGGAAATGTCGCTTTTGAAGTTCGTCACCAGCAGCGGCAGCGCCGGCACCAGCATGTAGAGCGAGATCGGCGCCACGCCGGTCATGGCGACCAGGAGCAGCAGCATCGTTCGCGTCGTCGCGATGTCGGCTATTTTGCCGTTGGCCACCTTGCCATCAGTTAGTGCGGCCGGTTTGCCGACAACGCCGTGCATCAGGAGTCCAGTTCGTTAGGCGCAGGCACCATCAGATCGCGTGGCGATCCGGCAGGTGCCCTCCAGATTCGTTTGTGTGATTTTGTTCGAATTCGACTTTAGCGTTATTCGGCATCGCGAATACGGGAGTTTCGGAATGCGGCTATTCGTTTTCCGGGATGCGCTTGGCGCAAGCAGGCCTGTCGTCAGGGAATGGTTGAGAGGCGGTAAATGCAGCGCGCTGTCATCACCCGCGAAAGCGGGTGATCCAGTATTCCAGAGGCTGTTACGGGAGACGGAGGAGCCGCAACGTACGTCATACCCCGCTTGCCGCCTTCGCTGAAGCTTCGGCGGCCCTCGCACTAAACCCCGGCGAAGCCTTAGCGTAGACGGGTAGTGGGGTATGATGTCGGAGGGGGCGGGTGTGACGACCCTCGCTACAGCGACAGCGGCGCAGTGGCCTCGTCGAGCCAGGCTTTGGTGGCGTCATCGACATGGCTGCGCACGGCGTGGCGGACGCGCTCGTGGTACTCGTTGACCCAGCTCAATTCGTCGCCCGTCAGCATGCTGAGATCGACCAGCCGGCGGTCGATCGGCGCCAGCGTCAGTGTTTCGAACGCGTTGACCGGCTTCTCGGCGCCCGCGACTTGGGCCGCGACCACGAGTTCGAGATTCTCGATCCGGATGCCGAAGGCATCGGTCTTGTAATAGCCGGGCTCGTTGGAGAGGATCATGCCGCGCTTCAGCGGAGCGGAGCCGAGCTTCGAAATCCGCGCCGGACCTTCGTGCACCGAGAGATAGCTGCCGACGCCGTGGCCGGTGCCGTGTTCGAAATCGACGCCGGCCTGCCACAGGAATTGCCGCGCCAGGCTGTCGAGCTGCGCGCCCGTGGTGCCGTCGGGAAACAGCGCACGTGCAATGGCGATGTGACCGCGCAGCACGCGGGTGAAGCGGTCGCGCATCTCATGCGTCGGCTCGCCGATCGCAATCGTGCGGGTGACGTCGGTGGTGCCGTCTTCATATTGTGCGCCGGAATCGATCAGCAGGAGATCGCCGCGCGCGATGCGGCGATTGCTCTTGCGGGTGACGCGATAATGCACGATGGCGCCGTTCGGCCCGGTGCCTGAAATGGTCGGGAACGACACGTCCTTCAGCGCCCCGGTGTCGCGGCGGAAGGTCTCCAGCGCTTCGACCGCGTCGATCTCGGTCAGCGCACCCGAAGGCGCCTCGCGGTCGACCCAGGCGAGAAAACGTGCCAGCGCGATCGCATCGCGCCGGTGCGCCGCTTTCGTACCAGCAATCTCGGTATCGTTCTTGACCGCCTTCAAAAGACTGACGGGATCACTGCCGCGCACGGGCTTGCCGCCGGCGGACGAAATCAGGCGGGTCAGGGCATCGGCCGCCGTCGCGCTATCGAGCGCGATCGAGGCGCCGCTTTTCGACAGTTCGATTAGTTTCGCCGTCAGCGCGCCGGGCTCGACGATGGTCGCGGTCTGTTCGAGATGGTCACGGACGCTGTTAGAGAGCTTGCGGTGATCGATGAACAGCGTTGGCCGGCCGCTTTTCGGCACCAGGGCGTAGGACAGGGGTAGTGGCGTATGCGCGACGTCGCCGCCGCGGATGTTGAAAGTCCAGGCCACCGCGTGGCTGTCCGACAATACCAGCGCCTCAGTGCCGAGCCGGGCGATCTCGGCTTCGATCCGCTTCAGCTTGTCGGCCTCTAGCTCGCCTGAAAATGGCTGACCGTGCAGGTTGACGGGGGCGAGCGGCAGCGCTGGGCGCTCGGTCCAGACGGTATCGACCGGATTGGTCTCGACCGCGACCAGTTCGGCGCCCGCTTTGGCGCAGGCGGCGGCAAGCTTTTCCGCCGCCGCCGTCGTGTGCAGCCAGGGGTCGAAGCCAAGGCGGTCGCCCGGGCTAAGATGTTGCGCCAGCCAGGTCTCCGGCGGCGGGTCGACCAGCGATTCGACAGCCCATGCCTTGGTGTCGACCTGCTTGGCAGCTTGGAGCGTATATCGCCCATCGACGAAGACCGCGGCCTCGCGGGTAAGCACGATGGCGAGGCCCGCCGAGCCGGTAAAGCCGGTCAGCCACGCCAGCCGCTCCTCGGAGGGCGGGACATATTCGTTCTGCTGCTGGTCGGCGCGCGGCACCACGAAGCCGCTCAGGTTGTGTTTCGCCAGTTCCTCGCGAAACGCGGACAAGCGCGCGGACAGGGCAATGCCGGTCTCGGGCTCGTCGAAGGTCTGGAAGTGTGCCTCAAACATTAGTCGATAGTATCAGCTTCGTTGGTATCCGGGTTCTGACATTCGTATCATGTTTCGGAGAGCCCGTTTACGAATGTCAGAACCAAACGGGTACCAAGCAAAATATGGTATTCGGTTTTGGATTTGACATTCGCTATGAGTGCTCGCGGCAGGGTTGCGCGAATGTCAAATCCATCGCGTGGTAGAGAACTCAGCAACCGACTCAATTTGCTTCCGATTCCGAATTTATTGTGATTGAATTGCTGCACCCGCGTTAGACGGGCTTGAACGTTTCGTGATGCACACCTTCATGGGGCGATTCAGAAGAAATCCTTCCGGGTGGAATGCCAAGGCCAGTTCCAAGGGCGTTTTGTGACCAGCGTCGAGGGATTAACCATGCCCGTCTTCACGTTCGAGAAGATTTCGCCGCCGATGCGCCGCGTATCTGCTTCTCCCGCTGCCGAAAAGCCGCGCAGCGTCATCGTTCAGATCCTGGATCGTTTCGTCGAGAAGCGGGCCAAGCCCGCAAATCCGGCCAAAAAGGCGGCTCGACCGCAGCAGCGCAAGCCAGCGAAGTAAAAATCCCTCACCCTGAGGAGCGGCGTTTACGCCGCGTCTCGAAGGATGAAGGCCCGACGGGTGGCCTCATGGTTCGAGACGCGCAAGGAGCGCTCCTCACCATGAGGATTGGCGATCAAGTTCCCTTACCGCGCTTTATGAAGCAGCAGGCTGCTCCAGCCGTCGATTCTGATTTCCCGTTCCAGCACCAGCCCGCGCGCCCGGTAGGCGGCGATCACCGAGGGCGCCTGGGCCGACAATAACCCCGACAGGATGACGCGCGCCCCGCCGGCCAGATGGGCGGACATCGCCGTCGCCATTTGACGCAGCGGATTGGCGAGAATATTGGCGAGCACGAGGTCGAAAGGCCGGCGTTGCCGCAGCCGGGGGGCGGAAAAGCCGCTCCCCCAGGTCACCTCGACCAATGGGCCGACGCCGTTCAGGCGAGCGTTTTCGGCGGCGACCTTTACCGACAACATATCGATATCGCTGGCGAGCACCTGATCGTGTAGCGCCTTGGCAGCTGCGATCGCCAGTACCCCGGTGCCGGTGCCGAGATCGAGCACACGGCGCGGCCGATGCGCCTTCAGGACGTGGCCGAGCAGCATCAGGCAGCCGCGGGTGGTTCCATGATGGCCCGTGCCGAAGGCGAGCGCGGCCTCGATCTCGATGCCGAGCTTGTTGGGCGGCACTTTCGCCCGATCATGCTGGCCATGGACGATGAAACGGCCGGCATGGACGGGAATCAGATCCTCCAGCGTGGCCTTGACCCAATCCTTGGCCTCGACGACGTCGTACCGGACGGATCGCGCGACCTCGTCGCCGCCGGCCAATCGCACCAGTTCGCGGATCCTGGCCTCGTCCGGTGCTTCGCCAAAATGCAGGGTGATGTCCCAGCGCCCGTCCGGTCCTTCGAACGCCGCGATCGCGGCCTCACCCGCATCGAGGCTTTCGGTCAAAAGATCCGAGACGCGACGGGCGGTTTGTTCGT
>DATHPL010000047.1:0-2888 GCA_035483915.1 Bradyrhizobium sp. | reverse complement strand
GGCGTCACAGACTTCCCCCTATCCCCCTCATATTAAGGTCTCCAAGATGGCTAAGATGACGAAAAACCAGTTGATTGATGCGATTGCCGAGGGGACGCAAGTTTCCAAAAGTGACGTCAAGACCGTCATCGAACATCTGGTGACGGTGGGTTACAAGGAACTCAACGAAACCGGCGAGTTCGTGATCCCCGGCTTTGCAAAGATGTCCGTGGTGAACAAGCCGGCGACTGAAGCCCGTAGCGGCATCAATCCCTTTACCAAAGAGCCGATGCAGTTTGCAGCCAAACCTGCCAGCAAATCCGTCAAGGCATCGCCGTTGAAGGTCGCGAAGGACGCGGTAGGCAATCAAACGAGCGGCTAAAGCCTCAATTGAAGGCCATTCCACTGCTCAATGCGATGGTTTGGCCAGATCAAAATCAGACATCAGGCTGCGGGCTGTCGAACCGATCGAGAAACTCTTTCACGGAGTGCACGATGCCGGTGTCGGTGGCCTTGTATCCCGGGAGTGCCGCGACGGCCGTTTGAAATTCCAGGCCCTTCATGATGTCGAGTACCCGCCGCATCGGCTCGGTTTCCAGAAAAGTCTGCCGGCAGGCAAAGACATAGTCCTCTGTCAGAAGGCGGATGAAGTCGAGGCCGAATTGCCGCGCCGCGGCTTCGACGCCGAAGGCAACGTCGGCCATGCCGCTCGCGACGTAGGCGGCAACGGCGGCGTGCGTGAATTCGATCTGCTGCGCGCCGCTGATCTGCGCCTCCTCGATTCCGTGCAACGACAGAAGCTGATCGAACAACAGGCGCGTTCCCGAATCATGGTCGCGGTTGACGAAACGCGCCTTCGTGTCGGCGATGTCCTTCACGGAGGCAATCTTGAGCGGATTGCCGCGCTTCACCATCAGCCCCATCTCGCGCGTGACAAAGCTGATAATTCGATCCTGGCGCGGATCGAGCCATTCCTTGCAAGCCTGGACGCCCTGCGCGCGCAATTCGCCACGCGGCAGATGCACCCCGGATAGATCGCAGGCACCTTGCGCCAATGAGACCAGCGAGTGCTGGTTACTGACGTAGCGCAGGTCGACGCCGATACCGGGTTCGCGGTCCAACAACTCCCGAAGCTTTGACACGGCAAAGCCGTGGCTGGCATGAACGCGAATGACGGATGGCCGTTGGTGCAGAAACGGCTTGATCTCGGTCGCGAGTTCCTGCGCGAGATTTTCGAGCTGTGGACCGAGGCGAGCCTGCATCCGCTCTCCGGCCCAGACCAGCCTCTCTCCGAATGCGGTGAGCCTCGAGCCCTTGCCGCGCTGGGTTTCGACCAGTGGCACACCGAAAAACTTCGACCACTGCTCGATCAAGTTCCAGACATGGCGATAGGACAGATGCGCATCCTTCGCGGCGCTGGTGAGCTTCCCGGTTTTGCGGATTTCATTGAGGACACCCAGCATCACCACGACGGTTTGCGGGCTGTCTTCCTTGTGGAACCGCCAGACCGGTTCGATCTCGATGTGCAACACGTTCTTCTGCCTTATGAACTGTAATGCATATATGGAGGCGCCATAGGTAATCAATATCATATTTACTACAGGAAATATCCTCCTACCTTTAGTTACAAGCTACGGAGGAAATATGATGTCTATTGCATATGACTTTACCCCGGAGACGGCCGCTGGCGAATTCCTGCGGAAACCGCACCAGCTCCTGATCGATGGCCATCGCGTTCCGTCCTCTTCGGGACGGATCTTCCAATCCCTCAATCCCGCGACCGAAGAGGTCATCGCCACGATTGCCGAGGGCAACGAGGCCGATGTCGACCGGGCCGTCGCTGCAGCCCGCCGCGCCTTCGAAGGCCCCTGGCGCACCATGCGCGCCGCCGAACGCGGCAATCTTTTGCTGAAATGGGCAGAGCTTCTGAAACGGCATGCCGACGAAATCATCGAGATCGAGAGCCTCGATGGCGGCAAGCCGATCTCGGCCACGACGCGCCAGGACTTTCCGGCGGCCATCGATACGCTGACTTATTATGCCGGATGGGCCGACAAGATCAGCGGCGATGTGGTTCCGACACGCGATGATGCGCTGACCTACACCGTGCGTGAGCCGGTCGGCGTAGTTGCGGCGATCGTACCGTGGAACTTCCCGCTGATGATCGGGATGTGGAAGCTCGCCCCTGCCCTTGCCTGCGGCTGCACCGTGGTGATGAAGCCGGCCGAACTGACTTCGCTATCGGCGCTGCGGATCGGCGAACTGGCGCTCGAAGCCGGCATTCCGCCCGGCGTGTTCAACATCGTGACCGGTCCAGGCCGGATCGTTGGCGACGCGCTGGTCAATCATCCCGACGTCGACAAGGTGACTTTCACGGGTTCGCCGGGCGTCGGCCGCGGCATCATGAAGGGCGCCGCCAGCAACTTCAAACGCGTCTCGCTCGAGCTCGGCGGCAAGTCGGCCAACGTGATCTTCGATGATGCCAATCTCGATGCCGCCGCCAGGGCTGCGGCCGCCGGCATCTTCTTCAACGCAGGCCAAGTGTGCTCGGCAGGGTCGCGCGTGCTGGTTCAGGAAGGCGCTTACGACGAAGTCGTGGAACGGCTCGCAACGCGCGCCAAATCGCTTCGCATGGGCGATCTGCTCGATCGCAACACGTCGTTGGGCCCGGTGATCTCGGAAAAGCAGATGAAGTCGATTCTCGATTATGTCGATATCGGCCAGAAGGAAGGAGCTTCGCTGGTCACTGGCGGTGAGAGGATCGGCAAGCGCGGTTATTTCATCAGCCCGGCGGTGTTTGCCGATGTGAGACACGAGATGCGAATCTCGCAGGAGGAAATCTTCGGCCCCGTGGTCAGCGTCATCAAGTTCAAGGACGAAGCCGACGCGCTGCGGATCGCCAACGGCAC
>DATHPL010000046.1:0-3128 GCA_035483915.1 Bradyrhizobium sp. | reverse complement strand
CCGCGCCTTCGCCGCCGCCTTCAAGATCGGCATGCAACTGTCTGCGCCGTTTCTGGTTTTCGGTCTGGTCTTCAACATCGGTCTTGGCGTGCTGGCGCGGCTGATGCCGCAGATGCAGGTCTATTTCGTGGGCGTGCCGCTGTCGATCCTGGCGGGGTTTCTGATCTTTGCCGTGGTGCTGACGGCCATGATGGGAAGCTTCCTCGACTACTTCATCGCCGTCATGCACGACCTGATCCCGCTCAAGTAGAGGCTGTCTGACCATGGCCGATGAAGATGATGGCGGCGAACGCACAGAAGACCCCACCCAAAAACGCTTAGACGACGCGCTTGAGCGCGGCGACGTCGCCAAGAGCCAGGAGGTCAACACCTGGTTCATGATTGCGGGCGCAACCCTTGTTATTTCGAACTTTTCCGGCTCGATCGGCGGCATCCAGATGCCGTTGCGCAATCTCATTGCCAATTCCTGGATGATCCGCGTCGATGGTCCAGGTCTCCTGATGCTGATGCAGAACCTGGAATATACGCTGTTTGCCGCGCTCGGCCTGCCGATCCTGATGCTGGTGATCACGGCGATCGCCGGCAACATGCTGCAGCACCGGCTGGTGTGGTCGGCCCAATCGCTGACGCCCAAGCTCTCAAAGATTTCGCCGATGGAAGGCGCCAAGCGCATCTTCGGCAAGCAGGCGATCGCCAATTTCGCGAAAGGTCTGTTCAAGCTGATTGCGCTCGGTTCGGTCATGACCGCGATCCTGTGGCCGGAGCGGCATCGTCTGGAATCGATGCTGCGGTTCGATCCCTCTGCCTTGCTCGGCGTCATCATCAGCTTGACGCTGCACCTGATGGGCGCCGTGGTCGCCATGCTCGCGGTGGTCGCGATTGCGGATTACTTCTTCCAGTACCGGCAATGGTACGAGCGGCAGAAAATGTCGCTTCGGGAGATGAAGGAAGAATTCAAGCAGTCCGAAGGCGACCCGCACATCAAGGGCAAAATCCGGCAGTTGCGCCAGCAGCGCATGAAGAAGCGCATGATGGCCGCGGTCCCCAAGGCCTCGGTCATCATCACCAACCCGACCCACTATTCGGTAGCGCTGTCCTACGAACGCGGCATGCCGGCCCCGATCTGCGTGGCCAAGGGTGTCGACCTGATCGCGCTCAAGATCAGGGAAATCGCGGGCGAACACAATATTCCGATCGTCGAGAATGTGCCGCTGGCGCGCGCGCTCTACGCCAACGTGGAGATCGACGAGGAGATACCTGTGGAACACTATCACGCGGTCGCCGAAATCATCGGCTACGTGATGGGCATGCGGCGCGGCCTGTCCGGCCGGCGGTGAGGTGGCCTGCCGGTTCCTGTGTAGGGGCAGGGTCGAACAGCTTGCGAATTACCCCGGCGGCGACTTGCGCTAACGGGTCCGATTCAGGCACTCAGGGGGAGAAACGCCGAATCTAGCGTACATATTGCACGTACACTCCGTGTCGACAGGCTATTCTCCTTCTCATGACCGCCGAATCTGACCCATACGCCCCGCGACCGGCCACCGCCCAAGAGCCGGTGCGGCGTGGCGGCAGTATTTTGCTGGTGCTGCTCGTGGCAGGCGTCATCGTCGCGGTCGCGGTCGCGCTTACCACCATCGGCCGGGCGCAGGCGCAGCCTTATATTCTGGGGCTCCTGGCGCTGCTTGCCATGGTCGGCCTGTTCAATCTCTTCGCCTTTGCCGCCGGTATCATCCGCTTTGTCGACCGTTCGATGGACGATCCGGTGGTGCGCCGCATCGCCGATCTCGCTTATGACGGGATCGCCGTCACCGACCCGAGCGGCCATGTCGCTTATTCCAATTCGGCCTATCTGACGCTCACGGGCGCTTTGAGCCCGCAAGACGTTCGCCCGGTGGAGCGGGTTTTCATCGGCAATCCCGACGTCTCGGAAGCGGTGTTCCGGCTGCTCAAGGCCGCGCGCGAAGGCAAACGCCAGCAGGAGGAAGTCCGCCTTGCCGGCACCGACGGCGACCACGGCCGCTGGCTCAGGATGCGGGTCCGTCCGCTCGGCCAGAGCAAACGCGAGGCGAAATATGCGGTGTGGTCGATCGCCGATATCACCCGCGACCGCGAGCGGCAGGAGGACGTGTTCCAGGAGTTGCAGCACGCGATCGAATATCTCGACCATGCGCCGTGCGGCTTTTTCTCGGTCAACGCCTCGGGCGAGATCGTCTATGTCAACGCGACGCTCGCCAACTGGCTCGACTACGATCTGGCGGAGATCGGATCGGGCGGGTTGAAGCTGACCGACATCGTGTCCGGCGACGGCGCCGCGCTACTGACCTCGGTGACGCCGGCGCCGGGCGAGGTGACGACCGAAGTCTTCGATATCGACCTGCGCATGCGCACCGGCAGGACCATGCCGGCGCGGCTTTACCACAAGCTCGCTTTCGGCGCCGACGGCGCGCCGGGCGCCTCGCGAACGCTGGTGATCAGCCGTGCGCGCGACGAACGTGCCGATCCGCAGCGGGCGGCCGAAGTGCGCTTCATGCGCTTCTTCGACCATACGCCCATGGCGATTGCGACCGTCGATCGCGCCGGCGCGGTCGTCCGCGCCAATGCGCGCTTCGCCAAGTTGTCGCAGGGCCTCGGCGCCGACGGCGTGGCCGGCAAATCGATCTTCAGCACCGTCAATGCGCGCGACCGCAACCTTCTGGTCGCGGCCATCAACCAGGCGGCGCAGGGGCAGGGCGATATCGCGCCGGTCGAGGTCATGCTCGACGGCACCAAGGAACGGTGGGCGCAGTTCTTCGTCACCGCGGTCGAGGAGGACGAACGCGAGGCGGAAGCCGCGATCGTCTACATGCTGGAGACGACCGAACGCCGAGCGCTGGAGAACCAGATCAATCAGTCGCAGAAGATGGACATGGTCGGCCAGCTCGCCGGCGGCATCGCGCACGACTTCAACAACGTGCTGTCCGCGATCATGATGGCGAACGACTTCCTGCTGAACGCGCACAAGCCGACCGATCCGTCGTTCCAGGACATCATGCAGATCAAGCAGAACGCGACGCGGGCGGCCACGCTGGTGCGCCAGCTGCTGGCGTTCTCGCGCCGCCAGACGCTGCGGCCGCAGGTGCTCGATCTTG
>DATHPL010000045.1:0-9473 GCA_035483915.1 Bradyrhizobium sp. | reverse complement strand
TCGCCCGAGGCGTTGATGCAAAGCTGGCTCTCGTTCGACCCGAAATTCGCCGAGCGATTTAGCGACATGTTCGCGGCGATGACAGGCCTCGGCGGCTCGCGGCCGTCCGACAAGAAATGACGTCTTCGCCCGACGGCGGCGACCGGCCGGCGGGAGGCAAGCTTCGCCCGCCGGGTTTCGGCCTGCTTCTGGCCGAGATGCGGGGCATATTCGAATTCAACGCCAGCCTGATGATGTCGCCGCTGTTGTTGCGCGCGCCGAAAGGCGACGGCCATCCGGTGCTGGCTTTGCCAGGTTTTCTCGCCAGCGATCTTTCGATGGCGCCGATGCGCCGTTATTTGACGGAACTCGGATACGACGCCCATGCCTGGCAGATGGGCCGGAACCTCGGCGGTGCTGTACGCATACGCGCCGCGTTGCGCGAGCGGCTTGCAGAGATTCACGCCAGCACCCGCCGCAAGGTCACCGTGATCGGCTGGAGCCTTGGCGGCGTCTACGCACGCGACCTTGCACTGCACGCGCCAGACATGGTGCGCTATGTCGTGACGCTCGGAAGCCCCTTTGCGAACGATATCCGCGCCACCAATGCGACCCGGCTTTACGAGGCGCTGTCCGGCGAGACGGTCGGTGAGGACCCTGAGTTTGTCAAAGCGCTCTCCGGCGACCTGCCGGTCCCGACGACCTCGATCTTTTCGCGCGCCGACGGGGTGGTGAATTGGCGGACCTGCCTGCTGCGTCCCTCAGCCACCGCCGAGAATGTCGAGGTATACTTGGCGAGCCATGTGGGCCTCGGCGTCAACCCGGCGGTATTGTGGGCTGTCGCCAACCGCCTGGCCCAGCACGAAGGTCAATTCAGCCAATTTGACCGGTCCGGGCCCTTTGCCATTGCATATGCGCCGCCGGAGCGGGCACAATCTTGACCCAGCGTCCCGACGTCAAAGGGACCGTCTGAACGCAAGAATTATAAAACACCGCCAAGGTGCAGCGTAACTGTTCGCGGGAGGAACCTATGAGCGACGCCAGGAAACTGTCGGCCATGGACGCGTCGTTTCTGTATCTGGAAACGCCGGAAATGCCGATGCATGTCGGAAGCATGGCGATCTTCCGTCTGCCCGAGGGCTACCAGGGCGACTTCTTCGAAGAATTCAAGGCGATGATCGCCTCGCGCCTGCACATCGCGCCAATCCTCAAATCTCGCCTGGAAAAGGCGCCGCTCGACATCGATCATCCGTCCTGGGTCGAGGATGACCAGTTCGACATCGACCGTCACATCTTCCGCGCCAGCCTGCCGGCGCCGCGCGATCGCGCGACGCTCGAACGTATCGTCGGCTGGATGCATGCCAAATTGCTCAACCGCGCGCGTCCGCTCTGGGAGTTTTATGTCTTCGAGGGCATGAAGGACAACGAGATCGGCCTCTATTCCAAGATGCACCATGCTTGCATTGATGGCGGCGCCGGGGCAGCGCTGACCAACATGATTTACGATCTGACGCCGGTCCCTCGCGCAATCGAACCGCCGACAGAACGCGCCAAGGTCGGGCAGGAGCCGCGCGACATTGCCGCCAATCTCATTGATTCCTATCAGCAGCTCTGGCGTCAGCCGTTCGATGCGTCCGCCGCCGCCAAGGGCATCGAACTGCCGCGTTCGGGCAAAAGCGATCTCGGATCGATCCTGTTCGACAACGCGATGTTCCAGATCGAGAACGCGGTGAAATTCGCCGGCAATGTTCCGACCTTGCTCAAGAGCGTCTCGGAAGTGGTTGGCAAGATCGCTGATCCGAAATCGCGCGACAGCATTGTCGGCATGATGTCGCCGCCGACCCTCCTCAACAAACAGATATCGTCCGAACGCAGCTTTGCGGGCGTCTCCATTTCACTGTCGCGCGCCAAGGCGGTTGCGAAAGCGGCCGGCGGCAAGCTTAATGATGTCGTTCTGGCGATATCGAGCGGCGTGGTCCGGCGCTACCTGCTGGAACGCGGCGCGCTGCCCTCGAAGTCGATGACGGCGGCCGTTCCGATCTCGCTGCGTGAGGAGGGCAATACCGACTCCAACAACCAGGTATTCGGCATGATCTGCTCGATCGCGACCAATGTCGAAGACCCGAAGGCGCGGCTCGAGACGATCATCGCGCAGTCCACCAAATCCAAGGAAATATCGCACCCGCTGCGGGCCTTGATGCCGCAGGTGTCGAACGTCTCGATGCTGGGTGCGCCGATCATGGTGCAGATTCTCGCGTTGCTCTACAGCCGTTCAAGTCTCTCGGACGTGTTGCCGCCAACGGCCAATATCACGGTGTCGAACGTTCCCGGGCCGCGGCAAACGCTTTACGCAGCCGGTGCGGAGCTTTTGCATATCTTCCCGGTGTCGATCTCGACCCATGGACTGGCGCTCAACATCACCGTGCAAAGCTACCGCGATCAACTCGACTTCGGCTTTATCGCCGGCGCGAACATCATTCCGCATGTTGAAGTGCTATGCGGTCTGGTGCCGGAGGAGTTCGCGGCGCTGGAAGCCGCCTTCGCGCCACCGTCGGCCGATGTGAAAGGCGCGGCCGAGTAGGGCGAAGCCATGATTGAAATGCCGCCGCTGCAATTCGCCCAGACCAACGGGATTCGGATGGGCTTTTACGAAGCGGGCCCGAAAGCAGATCATCCTCCGGTCATTCTTTGTCACGGCTGGCCCGAGATTGCGTTTTCCTGGCGCCACCAGATCAAGGCGCTGGCCGATGCCGGGATTCGCGTGATCGCGCCGGATCAGCGCGGGTATGGCGCGACCGACCGGCCGGAGCCGGTCGAGGCCTATGATCTGACGCATTTGACCGGCGACCTCGTCGGGTTGCTCGATCATCTGAAAATCGACAAGGCGATCTTCGTCGGTCACGACTGGGGCGGATTTGTCGTCTGGCAGATGGCGCTCCGGCATCGCGACCGCGTCGCTGGCGTGGTCGGCGTCAATACACCCCATTATGACCGCGCGCCTTCCGACCCGATCGAACTGATGCGCAAGCGTTTCGGCGATCAGATGTATATCGTGCAGTTTCAAAACCCCGCGCGCGAGGCTGACAGGATATTCAATAGCCGCGTGGAGCAGACCTTTGACGCCTTCATGCGCGAGCCGCTGCCGCGCAAGGAAGCCTTGCCGGCGGAGCCGGTGACCGCTGGCGTCGGCGCTTCGTCGAAGCTCAATCTGGCATTTCCGCAGATGATTGCGGCCTATGACGCCAAATACGATCCGCGCCGGCCGATCCTTTCCGCCGAAGAGAGGCGGGTCTTCGTCGACACCTTCACGAAAACCGGCTTCACCGGCGGCATCAACTGGTATCGCAACTGGACGCGGAACTGGGAGTGCGCGGCGGGAGTCGACCATACCGTTCACGTGCCGGCACTGATGATCATGGCGGAGAACGATGCGGTGTTGCCCCCATCGGCCGCCGACGGCATGGAAAAGCTGGTGCCTGATCTTGAGAAATACCTGGTGCGCGGCAGTGGACACTGGACGCAGCAGGAAAAGCCGGAAGAAGTCAGCGCCAAGCTGATTGAGTGGCGACGGAAGCGGTTTGGTTGAGGCGAAGAGGGAATTTTTACAGATGGCGTCGACCAATCGACTAAGCCCGATTCCGCAGCCGCCGACCAAACCTGTGGTCGGCAATATGCTGTCGCTGGATTCGACCGCGCCGGTGCAGAATCTGGCCCGGCTCGCCAGGGAGCTCGGACCGATCTTCTGGCTCGACATGATGGGCGCGCCGATCGTCTTCGTCTCCGGCCACGACCTGGTCGATGAGCTCAGCGACGAGAAGCGTTTCGACAAGGCGGTGCGCGGGCCGTTGCGGCGCGTACGCGCGATCGGCGGCGACGGCCTGTTCACCGCCGATACCGACGAGCCGAACTGGAGCAAGGCGCACAACATCCTGCTGCAGCCGTTCGGCAACCGCGCCATGCAGTCCTATCACCCGAGCATGGTCGATATCGCCGAGCAGCTGGTGAAAAAATGGGAGCGGTTGAACGCCGACGAGGAGATCGACGTTGTCCACGATATGACGGCGTTGACGCTCGACACCATCGGCCTGTGCGGGTTCGATTATCGCTTCAACTCGTTCTACCGCCGCGACTACCATCCCTTTGTGGCATCGCTGGTGCGCTCGCTCGAAACCATCATGATGATCCGTGGCCTGCCGCTGGAAAATCTCTGGATGCAGAAACGTCGCCGCGATATGGCAAGCGACGTCGAATTCATGAACAAGATGGTGGACGAGATTGTCGCCGAGCGGCGCAGGAATGCCGCCGCTGCCGACGACAAGAAGGACATGCTGGCGGCTATGATGACCGGCGTCGATCGCGCCACCGGCGCGCAGCTCGACGACGTCAACATCCGCTACCAGATCAACACCTTCCTGATCGCGGGCCACGAGACCACGAGCGGGCTGTTGTCCTGCACGATCTACGCTCTCCTGAAACATCCCGAGGTGCTGAAGAAGGCCTATGAGGAAGTCGATCGTGTGCTCGGGCCCGACATCAATGTCAGGCCGACCTATCAGCAGGTAACGCAACTGACCTACATCACGCAGGCGCTGAAAGAGGCCTTGCGGATGTGGCCGCCGGCACCGGCCTACGGCATCGCGCCGCTGAAAGATGAGACCATCGGCGGCAAATACAAGCTCAGAAAGAACACTTTTATCACAGTGCTGGTACTGGCGTTGCACCGCGATCCCTCGGCGTGGGGCCCTAATCCGGACGCCTTCAATCCCGAAAACTTTTCACGCGAGGCCGAGGCGGCGCGCCCTGTCAACGCCTGGAAGCCATTCGGTAACGGGCAGCGCGCCTGTATCGGCCGCGGCTTTGCCATGCATGAGGCGGCGCTTGCGATCGGCATGATCCTGCAGCGCTTCAAGCTGATCGATGTGCATCGTTATCAGATGCATCTGAAGGAAACGCTGACAATCAAGCCCGATGGTTTCAAAATCAAGGTTCGGGCGCGAGCCGATCAGGAGCGGGGGAGCTTCACAGGCGTCGCGGCTGCGACGCCGGCCGCGAACCCGACCGTGCCGCGCGCGCGAACCCGTCCCGGACACAATACGCCGCTGCTCGTTTTGTACGGATCCAATCTCGGTACCGCGGAAGAACTTGCCACGCGTGTCGCCGATCTGGCCGAGATCAACGGCTTTGCGACCACGCTTGCGCCGCTTGACGATCATGTCGGGAAACTGCCGACGCAAGGCGGCGTCCTGATCTTCTGCGCTTCCTATAATGGGGCCGCGCCCGATAACGCCACGCAATTCGTAAACTGGCTCGGCGGTGAGTTGCCGAAGGACGCGTTCGCCAACCTGCGTTACGCGGTGTTCGGCTGTGGCAACAGCGACTGGGCCGCAACGTATCAATCGATTCCGCGATTTATCGACGAGCAATTGGCCGCCCATGGCGGCCGCTGCGTGTATGAACGCGGCGAGGGCGATGCCCGCAGCGACCTCGACGGGCAGTTCGAGCAGTGGTTTGCCAAAGCCGCGCCCCAGGCCGTGAAGGAGTTCGGTGTCGACACCGGCCTCAGCCGCAACGCCGAAGACGAGCCGTTGTACAGCATCGAGCCCCTGGCCCCGTCGGTGGCCAACACCGTGGTCGCGCTTGGCGGTGCCGCGCCGATGCCGATTCTCGCCAACACCGAGTTGCAAAACAAGACCGGTCCCAACGCGTCGGAGCGATCGACCCGGCACATCGAAGTGCAGTTGCCGCCCGGCGCGAGCTATCGCGTCGGCGATCACTTGAGCGTGGTGCCACGTAACGATCCTTCGTTGGTGGATTCAGTTTCCCGCCGTTTCGGCTTTCTTCCCTCCGACCAGATTCGTTTGCAAGTGGCCGACGGCCGGCGTGCGCAACTGCCGGTCGGTGAAGCCGTGTCGGTCGGACGACTGTTGACGGATTTTGTCGAATTGCAGCAGGTCGCAACCCGCAAGCAAATCCAGATTCTGTCGGAGCATACACGCTGTCCGGTGACAAAGCCGAAGCTTCTGGCTTTCATCGGCGAGGACGCTGCGTCAGGCGAGCGCTATCGCGCCGACGTTCTCGGCAAGCGCAAATCGGTGTTCGATCTGCTGGAAGAAAACCCGGCCTGCGAGCTGCCGCTGCATGTCTATCTCGAAATGCTGTCGCTGCTCGCTCCGCGTTATTACTCGATTTCCTCGTCGCCCTCGGTCGATGCCTCGCGCTGCAGCATCACGGCCGCCGTCGTCAAGGCGCCCGCGGCGTCGGGCCGCGGCATCTACAAAGGCATCTGTTCGAACTACCTTGCCGGCCGCCGTGCCGGCGAGACGATCTATGCGACGTTGCGCGAAACCAAAGCGGGCTTCCGCCTGCCCGCGGATCCCGCGGTGCCGATCATCATGATCGGTCCCGGCACGGGGCTTGCGCCGTTCCGCGGCTTCCTTCAGGAGCGCGCCGCGCAGAGGGCCAAGGGAGCCGCTTTGGGGCCAGCCATACTGTTCTTCGGCTGCCGTCACCCCGAACGGGACTATCTCTATGCCGACGAACTGAAGGGCTTTGCCGCCGATGGCATCACGGAATTGCACACCGCGTTCTCGCGCGGCGAGGGACCGAAAACCTACGTGCAAAATCTGATCGCGGCCGAGAAGGACCGCGTGTGGGCGCTGATCGAGCAGGGCGCGATCATCTATGTCTGCGGCGACGGCGGCAAGATGGAGCCTGACGTCAAGGCGACACTGGTTGCGATCTATCGCGAGCGCAGCGCTGCGGATGCTGCGGCCGGCCAGCGTTGGATCGATGAGCTCGGCGCAAAAAATCGCTACGTGCTCGACGTCTGGGCGGGAGGGTAAATTCCTCCTAGCGCTGCGGCGGCAGGCGTTCGAAGCTCGGCATGCCTTCGGGGATCGAATGAAATTCCTGCTTGTCGCAGGTGTAGATCGCTATTTTTGGAGCGCCGTAAAGCTCGGGCTCGTCAAGCGTGCCGATTTTGAGGATCACGGCCGGTAGCCCCGGCCGCCGCGTCAACAGATGGGTACCGCATTCGGCACAGAATTCACGGGTCACCGCGCTTTCGAGGTCGCTTCGAGTGAATTGCTTGGGCGTGCCCTTGGTATAGCTGAAGCCGTCGACCGGCATCAGCATGAACATGTTGGGAGCGCCGCCTGAGATGTACTGGCATTCCCGGCAATGGCACTGCGCCTTCAACATCGTCTCGCCTTCGGCGCGGTAGCGCAGATTGCCGCAATAGCATCCGCCTTCGAGTTTCATGGCGCTCTCTCCTCGTTCTCAATGCATTGTCGTCGCGGACGCCGCATGGGCGTGCTTGTCGATCGCATCGATAATCTGCGGCCACATCTGAAGCGGCAGCGCGTGACCCATGCGTTCGACCATCACCAGCTTGGCGCCGGGGATCGAGGCGGCGGTATCCTTGCCGCCGGCCGGGTGTACCAAGGGATCGACGGTGCCGTGAATGACCAGCGTCGGGGCCCTCACACCGCGAAGCCGGTCCTTGCGGCTGCCGGAGGCGAGGATGGCGCGAAGCTGGCGGCCGACGCCGGCTGGATTCAGTCCGCGGCCGAAAGTGCGCTCCGCGCGCGCGGGATCAAGCGCTTCGTCGTCCGGAAAGGAACCTGCGCGCAAAACTTTCCAGGTCTTGCCGAAGCGCGTGATATATTCCTCCCGTGATTTCGGCGGCGGCGCCATCAACACCGCCATGGCCTCTCGTGTAGGGCCGGGAAGTCTTGGATTGCCCGTGGTCGACATGATGGAGGTGAGGGAGCGGACGCGGTTTGGAAACGAAATCGCGATTTCCTGGGCGATCATGCCGCCCATGGAAGCGCCGACCAGATGGGCGGACGCAATGCCGAGCGCAACCATCAGTCCGACGGTATCTTCCGCCATGTCGCTCAAGCGGTAGGGCGCCTTCACCGGGATCTTTAGCAAGCGCAGCTTGAGCAGCTCAAACGCCGTCAACGGCTTGCCGCCGGAGAGCCGGCTTGACTGGCCGATATCGCGGTTGTCGAAGCGGATGACGCGAAAACCGCGCGCGGCAAGCTGCCGGCAGAAATCGTCGTCCCACTGGATCATCTGGGCGCCCAACCCCATGATCAGGATCAGCGGTTCCGCGGCCGGATCTCCGAAGATTTCGTAACAAAGGTCGATGCCGTTGGCGCGCGCCATCTGTGGCGGCTGGTGGGCGGACAGGTTCACCTTGGCGTTTCCTTTTGAGGCTTTGTGCGTGCATTTTATGACATGCTTTTTCGCGCCGCAGAAGTCGCCATGCGTCAAATTGCGGGAGTGCGGTTGACCGGCCTCATGCGAGGGTGTCGTATGACAGGGATCATCGAGGCGGCTTTCCCGTTCTACGGAATAAGTCCGTCTCGTTCTCGACGCGACGACGGCGTCGGTGTCGCGATCATGCTGGAGGACGCCAATGGCAGACAAGAGCAACGATCCGGTCGCGCTGTGGCAGAACATGATCGGCGAGATGGAGAAGGGATTTAACGCTTTCGCCAATCAAGCGATGGCCTCGCCGCAATTCAGCAAGGTGGTCAATCAGGTCGGTGGTGCCACGGCCGGCGCCCAAAAGCAGCTCAGCGAGCTCATGGAGAAATATCTCCTGACGATGAATCTGCCGAGCCGGTCGCAGATGATCGGCATGGCCGAGCGGTTGCAATCGATCGAAGGGCAGCTCAGCGAGATCAAGGCGATGCTGCATCAAATGCAGGGCGCAGCCGCCAGCGCGCCGGGCGGATCTCCGCAGGCGCCAAAGCCGCCGCGCACCAAACGTCCGCCTTCTGCCGGCGGAGCGCAAAAATGACAGCCGCGGGCCCGGATCTGGCAGGTCTCGACTTTGCCTCGATCCCGGCG
This sequence comes from Bradyrhizobium sp., assembly GCA_035483915.1. GTDB lineage: Bacteria > Pseudomonadota > Alphaproteobacteria > Rhizobiales > Xanthobacteraceae > Bradyrhizobium. The sequence goes on along the minus strand of DATHPL010000045.1, from coordinate 632 downwards.
CGGATTCAGTCCGAGGTTCAGCGTGCGATCCAGCGCAGCATCAAGGGCGTCGAATATATTTCGACCTCCGGGCCGTCGCTCGGTCTGACGCCGAAAGATATTCTCTGCTCCCGCGGCACGATGAACCTCTATCACTATCGGCCGCTCGCGGATGAAATCTACCGGGTGCCGATCCTGATCGTGATGGCGACGACCAACCGCGGCTACATCCTTGATATGGTGCCGGGCCAGAGCTTCGTCGAGTTTCTTCTCAAGCGCGGTTACGACGTCTACATGCTCGACTGGACCGCGCCGAAGCCCGAGGAGAAGAGCTTGCGGATGGAGGACTATGTCCTCGATTTCATTCCTGATTGCGTGCGGCAGGTGCAGCGCGATTCCGGTGAAAGCGACCTCACCGTGATCGGCTATTGCTTCGGCGGCGTGCTGTCGCTGCTTTACGGCTCGATTTTTGCCGATGGGCCGATGAAAAACCTGATCTGCTTCACGACGCCGGTCGATTTCCGCGAGATGAAGCTATTCCAGAATTTCTCCGATCGCCGCTATTTCGATGTCGATCATCTCGTCGACAGCGTCGGCAACGTGCCGCCGGAGATGATCCTTTCTTCCTTCGAGATGTTGCGGCCGGCCTCGCG
>DATHPL010000044.1:0-9359 GCA_035483915.1 Bradyrhizobium sp. | reverse complement strand
GTCATGTTGACGCCCTTGGTCTGCATGCGCAGCGTATGCTCGTAGGCGCCTTCCGCGACGTCCGCGCTGCCGCCGACGATGCTTTGCAAGGCCGCCGTTCCGGATGCGAAGGCATTGGATTCGACGCTCAAGCCTTCCTGTTCGAAATATTTGCGGTTGAGCGCCACGAAATAGGCGACCTTGTTCATCTGGCTGATTGAACCGCCGACAGCGATCGTGATGTTTGTCTTCTCAAGCACCGGGCTATCCGCCGCCGTTGCCGGGCCGTTCGCGGCCAGCACCGTCAGGCTCACGGCCGAAATCGCCAGAAAATGCTTCATGGTTTCCTCCGTCGTCTTTCGACGTGATTTTTAATTTTTGAAATCAGAGCGGCTCGTTCTTGAGAATATCCTGCAGCACGTTGCGGGGAACGCGGATGTCGAGGCCGGCACGTTCTTCCTGAATCAGCATGGCCGACCGAGAATCCCGTTTTCCCCATCCCTTGTTCAGGGCTTCCGTCATCTCGGCGAGCGTCATGTTGGCAAAGCGCATCGGCACGCCGGTTTCGCGGCCGAGCGCGGTGGCGAGCGAGACGTCCTTGTGCGCCAATTCCAGCGCGAAGGCCGGATTGTCGAATTCATGCGGCAGGAATTGATCGGTCATGCGATCGACCGCGCGCTGCCGACCGAGCGAGCCTTGTCGTATCGCGCTGAACAGCGCAACGGGATCGACGCCGGCCTTGACCCCCAGCGTAAAGGCTTCGGCCAGAACCATCTGGATGCCGTAATTGGCGCAGTTGTGGACGAGCTTGGCGACCGAGGCGTTGCCGCTGTCGCCGAGATAGCGCACCTGGTCGCCGAGCAGATCGAGGACCGGCTTGCAATTGTCGTAAGTCGCTTTCTCGCCGCTGACCCAGATCGCAAGCTTTCGGGAGGCCGCGCCCTTGGGGCCGCCGCTGACGGGCGCGTCAAGCATGGAAACGCCGGCCTTGGCGAGGTCAGCCGAGAGCTCGCGCACCAGCGCCGGCGAGTTGGTCGAAAGATCAATGTAAGGTGTTCCGGATTTAAAGCCGGCGCGCAGGCCGTCATCTCCGGCCATGATCGCTTCGATCTCGGGTGGACCGGGGAGCACGGTGAAAACGAGGTCCGAACTCGCTGCCAGATTCTTCGGCGTCTCGGCCCAGATCGCGCCTTTGGCGATGGCGGTATCGGCGGATTCGCGCCGCCGCGTCAGGACATAAAGCGTGTGGCCGGCGTCCAGCAGGTGTCCTGCCATCGGACCTCCCATGGCGCCCAGTCCCGCAAAGCCGATCTTCATCACGCACTCCTTGACTTAAGATGTTATTCGCTCGGCGGCTCATCGAGGCGCACGACGATACCCTCGAGCTCAGGACGAGGGGCCTTGTAACGTTTCATCACCAGCGGATCGTGGCCGGGAATGATATGTTGGGGCGAGGGCGCCGCCGCTTTCAGCTTGTCAAAGCCCTCGAGCATCTGGCCGACGTGGAACACCGTCACGAAGGGTTTGTAGGTGTCCATGTGCTCGTAGAAGTGCGTGACATCGGACGCCAGGACGACCCAGCCGCGCTTGGTGTGCACCCGTACGAACTGCAGACCGGCCGAATGCCCGGGAGCAGGATGGATCGTGATCCCCGGCGACAGCTCCGCCGACCCCTCGTAGAAATTGACGCGGCCGGCGTAATTGGCGCGGACGATGCCGACGACGTCGTCGATCTCATAGGAATGCTGCAATTTCTTGTAGCGCATGTAGCGGCCGACGGCGTAATGCAACTCGCTTTCCTGCAAGTGAAAGTTTGCAGCGGGAAGTTTGTCGAAACTGCCGACGTGATCGTAATGCAGGTGAGTGAGGATGACGTCGGCGACTTTCGTCGGATCGAGCCCGATCAATTTCAACGCCTCAATCGGGCAGCGCAAATAGTCGCGCTTGCGCTTTTTCGCGACCTCGGCCGTGAAGCCGGTATCGATGACATAACTGCGGTCCGGTCCGATCGCGGCCCACACATAATAATCGAGCGGCATCGGTCCGTCATGCGGGTCACCGCCGATGAAGTTGTCGGATCGTTTTGCGGCGCGGGCGGCGTAGCGGATGGCATAGACTTCGTAATTGGGAAGGGCGGACATGAGCTACTCGTTGAGAGAACGGGAAAGGTGGCGCCGGAAGATTTCGGCATATTCCGAAATGCCTGCTTCCAGCGGCCATTTTGGCGACCAGTTCAGCAAGCGCTTGGCGGCCTCGATGTCGAGCGAAGTCCGCATCTTGACGTTCTGCTCTTCCAGCGGCGTTAGATCATCATTGATCTCGATGTCGGCGCCCGGGATCGTGTCACGAACAATCTTGGCGACTTCAGCGGCGGTTCGCGCGCGACCGCTTGCAACATTGATGACGCGCTGTTCGCCTGATTTCCATGGCGGCGCCAAAAGAGCGGTGACGATGCCGTCGCTGCAATCGAGTACGTGCGTGTAATCGCGCTTCATCCGGCCGCCGGTCTTAAAACGGGTGGGGCGGCCGAGCACCGAATTTTCGATCATCGGCTTGATGTACATCGGGCTTCGCATGCCGAAACCGTAGATCGCGGTGATGCGAATGGCGAGGAAATCGACATTCTGGAAGCTTGCATAGGCCATTCCGATGGCTTCGCCCGCCATCTTGGAGGTGCCGTAGTGTCCGGCAGGATTGGCGTCACGGATCGAGAAGGCCGGATCGGTTTCGACCAGCGTTGCGCCCGAACCCTTGTGATAGGCGGCATTGCTCGAGACGAAGACGACACGCCGCATCTCCAGTTGTCGCGCGACCTCGCAGACATTGACCAGGCCCATGATGTTGGTCTGATAGGTGGCGATCGGCTGTTCCAACGACGGTTCAAGGCCGACCATGCCCGCCGAGTGAATGATGGCCTCGATCTTTTCCTCACGGCACACCGCGAAAAGCCGGGCGATGTCGTTGATCTGGCCGGAGCGAAAACGGGCCGCGATGTCGGGCGAAACCGCCAGCGTATCCGCAGCCGGTGGGGCGATGTCGTAGGCGAAGGCCTCATGTCCTTGTCGCAACAAGGCGGCCATGATGTAGCCACCGAGAAATCCCGCGCCGCCCGTCACCAATGCGTTCATTGGCTGGTCCGTTCGTTCGATCCGCTGGTCGGAGCTGGGTTCAATGTTTAGCGTTCCGCTCGGCCAGCATCACGCTCATCAAGGCGACCGCATATTCGCTTCCGGATTTGGAGTGCACTTCGGCTGCCTCGCGTCCGAACTTGCGGAGAAGCCCCATCGCCTTTGGATCGAAGGCAGCCATCTGGTTGGCGACTTCCAGCGCGCGTTTCAATGTCGAGCCGGCCGGCACGATCTCCGTCAGGATGCCGGCATCGGAAGCTTCTTTCGCTGAAATCTGCCGGCTGGTGACAGCCAATTCGAAAGCCCGCTTGTAGGGCACAAAGCGGAACAGATAGGTGAACACGATCAGCGGCGGCAGGCCGTGAGACATCTCGGGCAGGGAGAACACCGCGTTGTCAGCCGCAACCGCATAGTCGACCTGGGCGGTCATGCCGAAGCCAAATCCGAAGGCCTGGCCTTCGACGGCGACGATGACCGGAACGCTCAACGCGTTGAGCGCCGCATTCACTTTCAGGATCGCATTCAGGTCTTCGGCCACATCGGAGGCGCGCGTCAGGCCTTTGGCCCCGATCCGGCCGCCGCAGAACGTGTTGTTACGGCCGGTGATGACCAGCGCCCGCAAATTCCCGTCGGAGGCACATTTGGTGAGAACCTGAGCCAGATCGAGCAAATCCTGGGTGTAGAGGAAATTGCTCGCTTCATGGCCTGCCAGGGTGATCACCGAAACGCCCTTTCCCTGGGCACTGATCTCGATCGCCATGATGGCGTCCTCCTACTTTTATTGGTTTTGCGTCCCCGGGCTCTGGCCGGACGCCATGACAAGGGATGAATTGTCTAACAATCTGTCAATCTCTTGTCACGCCACCTGATGCCCACTTTCCGCAGTTCGTGCCCTACCTCAGCGCACACCTTTCACGAACTGCGGAAAGCCATGGGCATCAGCAGACCTATAATTCTAGTGCCGGTTGTCCATTTGAAGTTCCTGGATGCGCTTGCCGCCAGTGGCGCAGGAACTTCAAATGGCCGGCACTAGAGGTTGCGGTCTTCACATCTTGCTTCTCCGCGAGCCTGTCGGTGGCCGACCCCGATGCTTCTGCATGACAGGCCATCGTGTCGCGTATCGGTTCGGTCGCTTTACGGTCACCAGCCGTCACTATAAAATCTCAAATATAACGAGAATAACGGTGCCGCGCGACGCGGGGCCAATCAGGGAAGAATAAGGAAAACACCATGGCTGTTTCACAGGCAGTTCCGATCACACGCCATCCCTACGCCGATGGTTCCTACAAGAAGATGCTGATCGACGGCCAGTGGGTCGATGCCGTTTCAGGCAAGAAATTCGAGACGCTCAATCCCGCGACCGGCGAATTGCTGGCGACGGTAGCCGAAGGCGATGCCGAGGATATCAACCGCGCGGTGGCCGCGGCCCGCCGCGCCTTCGAAGGTCCCTGGAGCAAGGTCAAGCCGTTCGAGCGGCAAAGCCTGCTTCTGAAACTCGCCGATCTCGTCGAGAAGAATTTCGAGGAACTGTCGCAACTCGATACGCTCGACATGGGTGCGCCGATCAGCCGCACACGCGGCAACAAGCTGCGCGTGCTCGGCATGCTTCGTTATTATGCTGGCCAGGCGACTTCGATCCATGGCGAGACCATCGAAAATTCGCTGCCGGGCGAAGTGTTCTCCTACACCTTGAAGGAGCCGGTTGGCGTCGTCGGCGCAATCATTCCCTGGAACGGTCCGCTCGGCGCCAGCGTCTGGAAGATCGGTCCGGCGATCGCGACGGGCTGCACGGTGATCCTGAAGCCGGCGGAAGAGGCGCCGTTGACCTCGCTGCGGCTCGCCGAGCTTTGCATAGAGGCCGGCATTCCCGCTGGCGTGGTCAACGTGGTGCCTGGTTTCGGCGAGACCGCGGGCGCGGCACTCGCTTCGCATCCCGGCGTCGACAAGGTCGCTTTCACCGGCTCACATGTCACCGGGCAGTCGATCGTGCGGGCCTCGGCCGGCAATCTGAAGCGCGTGTCGCTCGAACTCGGCGGCAAATCGCCAGACATCGTGTTTGCGGATGCCGACCTCGATGCGGCGGTGCCGGGGGCTGCGATGGCCGTGTTCGCCAATTCCGGACAGATCTGCAGCGCCGGAACGCGATTGTTTGTCGAGAGCAAGATCTATGACGAGTTCGTCGGCCGCGTCGCCGAATTCGGCAAGAAGCTCAATGTCGGCAACGGCCTCGATCCGAACACGCAGATCGGACCGCTGGTGTCGCAGCAGCAGCTCGAACGCGTCTCGGGTTATCTCGACGTCGGCCAGAAGGAGGGCGCCAAGGCATTGGCCGGCGGCTCGCGGTTGACCGAAGGCGCGCTGTCGAAGGGTTACTTCGTGCCGCCGACGGTGTTTGCTAACGTCCAGGACAACATGCGGATCGCGCAGGAAGAGATCTTCGGCCCCGTCATTTCGGCGATCTCGTTCAAGGACTCAGACGATCTGATCAAGCGCGCCAACGCCACGACGTTTGGCCTCGGCTCCGGCGTGTGGACCACCAATGTCAGCAAGGCGCATCAGGTTGCGAAGTCACTGCGCGCCGGCTCGGTCTGGGTCAATTGCTACCAGGCGATGGACCCGGCCGTTCCTTTCGGCGGTTACAAGATGAGCGGCTATGGCCGGGAGTCCGGCAAGCAGCACGTCGAAGAATATCTCAACGTCAAGGCGGTCTGGGTCAAGACCGCCTGAGACGCCAAACATCTTTCAAAAGCAAAGTGGCGGCCTTGGGCCGCCACTTTTTTCTCTCCTTGGGGCTAGTGGTGTGGATTTGACATTCGCTCCCCACTTGGCCGCAGGTTTCGTCAAGCGAATGTCAAATCCAAAACACCACTAGAAAACCTATATTTGCTAGTGGTCCTTTAATTCTAACATTTGCAAATGTGTCTCCCGCAACGGGATGCAAATGTTAGAAATTGGACCACTAGAGTCTATTTTCGTGTGACCTCCGGGAAAATCCACATCGCGATGACCATGAACGGCGCCAGGAACATGATCGCGATTTTCGGCCCATGCTGACCGATCGAGTCCTGGTAGAAGTAGGCGGCGAGCGCGACGAGCAGCACGATGATCGACAACGCGGTCTTGATCGGGAAGGGCATCGGCCGAGCTCCTTATAAAGCGGGTAATCTTTGAAGCGGAGCAACCAGCAGCGCGAGCGAGGTGAGCTGGAGCGCGACGAGCAGGGCGAGCCCGCCGCGGCTGTCGCGCCAATGGTTCGGAATGACCTCGAAGATCGAGGGGACGAACAGAAAAATCAGGCCCCCGGCCACGACCACGGAGGTCCAGCGCAACGTCTCGTGCGCAAACAGCGCCACGCCGATCAACAGTATCGCCAACAGCGCGAGATTGAGCAGCACGAGCAGGCTGCCGGAAAGTCCTGCTACCGGAAGCGGCCGGGCCCGCGCCGGAAACATGCCGGCCAGCGTAAAGAAGCTCAGGCAGCCCGCCGCGAAGGTCGCCGCGAACAGCGCCAGCGCAACGCCATTGGGTTCGATCTGGCCCAGCATCGGTTACTCGGCCGGGACCGAATGGACCGATGGGTCGATCCGCGGGGTACGCGCCGTCTTGCGCATGTCGCGCTTGATAAAACGCGTGTCATAACCGTTGAAGACATGGCCGAGCAGGCCGCGGTTGAGATCGGAGGTTCCGAACAGCCAATCCATGATCGGGAAGGTCAGGTTCATGTTGCGCTCCATCATGATCGATTGATCGTGATGCGCCGCATGGTGGCGGCGGATCGTATTCACCATTGGCACATTGCGGACGAACCAGTTCTCGTCGACGTGACAGCAGAAGTGCATGAACTCGTAGATGAGGTACATCGAGGTGGTCGTCGAGATCAGAAGCCAGCCGACATTGGGCGAGACGATGACGCCGGCCGCGATCGCCAGCGGTATAGACATCAACGTAAAGGTCGCGAGCGCGTAAGGCGGGAAGAAGGTCACGCGCCAGTCGTGGTGATCGGCAAAGCGCATTTCGCTGTCGGTGAAGAACTGGTGATGCATCAAGGTGTGCCGGTTATAGATGGCGCGAAATGCCTTGACCTGGGAAGGACGGTGCATCACGTAGCGATGGATCCACCATTCGAAGAAGTTGGCGCCAAGGAAGGTCACGGGAACGATTAGAAGCTCCCAGGCGCGCAAGTCGTGTAAGTTCGCCAGATAAATGTAGAGCGCGGTGAATCCGATCACGTAGATGATGAAGACATGCAGCCAGCCATTGTACCATCCGGCGACACGCTCGCGGTACGTCTCGCGGTAGCGGCGCTGGCGGTCTGACATGGGGGTCGATGCGAGTTCCATTGGGCGTCCTTTCCATGTCGAAATCGGCGGTGACATCGGGTCTATAGCGTGATATATCACTCATCTATCAATGCGGCAAGCCGGTAGGAGGGCCAATGAAAAGCTTTAGCGGCGACCGCACGATCGACGGCGTCAAGGCTACCGTCGATGGCCAGCCGCTCGACCAGCGGCTGGATCTTCACCGTTATACGGCCAATGGTTTTGAATGGAGCTATGAGGGGGACGAACCCCGGCAGCTCGCGCTGGCGATTTTGGCCGAACATCTGAACGATCCCGTCGCGGCCAAGGCCCTGGTCGAACCGTTCATGAAGGCTGTTGTTGCCAACTTCGGCAACGAGTGGGAAATGACCACAGTGGATATCGATGCCGCGCTCGACGTGCTTCGGGGCGCGCCGCTCCGGGCCGCATCCTGATCGAACGCCGTTGAGCGGGAAGTTTTGCAGTGGCACTCACCTATAAGGCGGCCGTCCTTCACGCGCCGAAATCGCCGCTTGCGATTGAAACGGTCGAAGCCGCCGATCTCGCAGCGAGCGATGTGCTGGTCCGGGTCAAGGCGGCCGGACTTTGCCATACCGATCTCGAGGTGATCGAAGGCTCCTTGCGCAATCCGACGCCGATTATCCTCGGCCACGAGGCTGCGGGTGTCGTCGAACAGGTCGGGCGTGACGCGCGCGGCGTTGCCGTCGGCGATCACGTCGTGCTGTCGTGGAATCCGCATTGCGGGCATTGCTTCTATTGCGACCGCGACCTGCCGATCCTCTGCGAAAGTTATCTGGATCAAGCGCCGCTCGCCGTGCAGTTCGACGGTCAAAGCCGGGCGCGTTTGCGCGACGGGCGCGAGCTGAAACACCTGATGTATCTCGGTGCGCTCGCCGAATGCTGCATCGTGCCGGCACAGCAGGCCATCGTGGTGCCGAAGGAGTTGCCGTTCGAGCAGGCGTGCCTGATCGGGTGCGGCGTGATGACCGGTGTCGGCGCCGCGCTGAATATTGCCTCGATCCACTATGGCGATGCCGTGATGGTGATCGGCTGTGGCGCCGTGGGACTGGCCGCCGTGCAGGGCGCGCGCATGGCGGGTGCGGAGACTGTCATTGCGGTCGATCTTGCCGACGACAAGCTGCATCTCGCCCGCAAGCTGGGCGCGACGCACGCCATCAACGCGGCGAATGAAGACGTACTCGAAGCTACGCGGCGGTTGACCAGCGGCCGCGGCGCCGACGTGGTGCTGGAGGCGGCCGGCAGCCCGCGCGCCTTCCGGCTGACGAGCGAAGCCGTGCGGCCGGGCGGCGAGGTGATCTGGCTCGGCAAGACGGATGTGGCCGAAGATGTGGCGTTTCGCTGGGGATCCCTGATGCAGGAAAAACGCATCCGGCGATCGAGTTATGGTGGCGCGCGACCCTTGCGCGACTTTCCGATGCTGGCGCGTGCCGCGCTCGATGGCCGATTGAACCTGAAAGACCTCATCACCGCGCGCATTTCACTCGAACAGGTCAATGAAGGCTTTGCGGCGCTCAAGCGCGGCGAGGCGATCCGCAGCGTCGTTACGTTCTAATCACGCCTCGATCGTCTTGCGCGTAAAACTCTCGATATAGTCGAGCAGACGGTCGGATGCTTTCGCGGCGGCTTCCGGGCTGCGTTTGGCGATCGCTTCGGCGACTTCGGCATGCAGGCGCGCCGATAACGGCAGGTCGCCGGATTCGCGATAGTGCTGATACCAGAAGCGGCGGGACAGGCCGTGCATCAGGCCCATGGCGCGGGAAGCGAATTCGTTGCGCGCGGCCTGGCTGACCAGTTCGTTGAATTGGCGATCGAGGCGCATGAAGGTCATGTCGTCGCTCTCGTCGGAGGCGCGGCGCATCTCGCGGGCGATGGTGGCGAACGAGGCGCTTTCTTCCGGCGTCGCGCGCTCGGC
>DATHPL010000043.1:0-1861 GCA_035483915.1 Bradyrhizobium sp. | reverse complement strand
GCGGCGGCGCAATCCGTCATGCGCCAGCACCAGGCATTCCTTGGCGACTTCGAAGATATAGCGATTCTTGATCCTGGCCTTGAAGCCGAGACGCGGCACGTCATCACGCAGCGACTGTCTTTCGAAGGCATTCCAGCCTTTGACGATGTCCCAGGCCGCATTCAGGCTGGTGTCGTCATAGAGCAATCCGACCCAGAAGGCCGGCAAGGCCGGCAGCCGGCCCCACGGCACGCCGTCGGCGCCCCGCATTTCAAGATAACGCTTCAGCCGCACTTCCGGGAAGATCGTCGAAAGATGATTGGCCCAGTCCGACAGCATCGGGCGCTCACCCGGGAGGGCCGGATTTTTCCCGTCAAAGAAATCCCGGAACGAGGAACCGGCGACATCGATATAGTCGTCGCCGCGCTTGACGAAATACATCGGCACGTCCAGCGCATAGTCGACCCAACGCTCGAACCCCATGCCGCTCTCGAACGCCCACGGGATCATTCCGGCACGCGCATTGTCGGTATCGCGCCAGATTTCGGAGCGGAACGAGAGAAAGCCGTTCGGCGCGCCTTCCGTAAAGGGCGAGTTGGCGAACAAGGCGGTCGCCACCGGCTGCAACGCCACCGATACCCGCAATTTCTTGACCATGTCGGCTTCGGAGGAGAAGTCGAGATTGGTCTGCACCGTGCAGGTTCGGTACATCATGTCGAGGCCGTAGCGACCGACCTTCGGCATGTAATTGCTCATGATCTTGTAACGCCCCTTGGGCATGACCGGAATCTGCTCCCGTGACCAGGATGGCGTCATGCCGAGCCCGAGAAAGCCGATGCCTAGGGGGGTTGCGATCTCGCGCACTTGCGCCAGGTGCGCCATCAACTCGCTCTGGGTTTGATGGACGGTCTCTACCGGCGCGCCGGATAGTTCGAACTGTCCGCCGGGTTCGAGGGAAATCGCCCCGCCGCCGGTGACGTCATAAAGCCCGATGATGTTGCCGCGCTCCATGATCGGCTCCCAACCGAGCAGGAGTTGCATCCCTTCGAGCAACGCGCCGATGCCGCGAGCGCCTTCGTAAGGCACCGGCTGACGACCGCTCAACGTAAACGGCGTTTTTTCATGCTCGGTCCCGATCCGGAATTCGGAAACAGGCTTTACGCCGGCTTCCAGCCAGCCGACGAGTTCGTCGCGCGACTGAAGAGGCGTCATATCGATCTGGTCACGCGCCATGCAAATTCCGAATGTAGGGCGCTGCGGCCGAACGCGCGCAGTGCCGGAGGCTTCCGCGAACCCAGCGGTTCGCGGGGATGAGTGAGGCGGATGGTATCATCGGGCGAGCGCGCCGTCTTTTGCGGCGAGCGAGGGTGTCTCCCCGCCCGAACAGCAGCCGAGCCGGTCCAAAAGGCCGCAGAGCTTTATGGCATCCGCGTCCGATAACTTCGAGCCGACATGCTTTTCGATGACAGCGGAATAGGCGCTCCACATCTTCTTTTGCAATTCACGCCCGGCTTCGGTGATCTCGACGAACTGGCCGCGCTTGTCCATCTTGCATTCGCGGCGCGCCGCCAGGCCCTCGTCGACCAGCCGGTCGATCAGCCGAGACGTGGAATACTGCGGCAGCAGCATCTGCTTTTCCAATTCCACCGGCCGAAGCTCGCCGGTAGGCGCGCGCGACAACTCAAGCAAGGCGTCATACCAGGCGAGCGGCGGGAAGCCGGCCTTCTTCAAATCCTGCTCAACCGCGTTCAGCACCCGGCTCTGGACCCGCATCAGGCGAATCCAGGCGGCGGTTGCTTCCGTCGATGGTTTACGTTTCATGGTCGAGGCCCACACTATCGAATTACCCTAGCGCACTTGATGCATGTGCATCAATGTTGAC
>DATHPL010000042.1:0-1602 GCA_035483915.1 Bradyrhizobium sp. | reverse complement strand
CGCGGCCTGGGACTTGGCCTGTCGATCGTCGAGCGGCTCGCCCGCGTGCTCGGCCACGGCATTGCGATCGATTCCATTGTCAGCGGCGGCTCGTTTTTCTCAGTGACGGTGCCGACCGCGAAAGCGGTCAACCACACCGCCGCGGTCACCAGTGCCACACCGCTGTCGAGAACGCCGATGTCGGGAGCCTTGATCGCCTGCATCGAAAACGACGCCGCGATCCTGGACGGCATGAAGACACTTCTGAAAGGCTGGGACGCCGAAGTGATCGCGGTCGCCGATCCCGAATCCGCCATCGAGGCGATCGAGGCTGTGGGCAAGCCCGTCACGGGCCTACTGGTCGATTATCATCTCGACCGCGGCAACGGCATTGCCGCGATCCGCGACATCAGAAAGAAATTCGGCGAGACGATCCCGGCCATCCTCATCACCGCCGACCGCAGCCCGCATGTCCGCGCCGCGGCGCGGGAGGAGAATATTGCGGTACTGAACAAGCCGGTAAAGCCGGCCTCACTGCGCGCGCTGCTTGGCCAGTGGCGCATCCAGCAGATGGTCGCTGCGGAATAGTCCTACGGTTGCTGCGGCGCGCCCTGGCGCCACTGCCCGCCGGCGATCTTGGCAGCGGCAATCACGGCTTGCGTCCGGCTTTCGACGCCGAGTTTTTGCAGGATCGCTGACACATGCGCCTTGATGGTCGCTTCCGACACGCCGAGCTCATAGGCGATCTGCTTGTTGAGCAACCCTTCCGACAGCATCATCAGCACCCGCACCTGCTGCGGCGTCAGCGTCACCAGGCGATCGCGCAGGCGCGCCAGTTCCGGATCGGTGGCCGACGACAGATCGGTATCCGCCGGCACCCAGACGTCGCCGTCGAGCACTTTCATGATCGCGTCGCGCAGCGTCTCGACGCCGAATCGCTTCGGAATGAAACCGGACGCACCGAAATCCAGTGACTGGCGAATGGTGCCGCCGTCGTCGCTGGCGGAGACGATCACGACCGGAATGGCCGGAAATTGCGCCCGCAGGTAAATTAATCCGGAGAAGCCCGAGATTCCCGGCATTGTCAGATCGAGCAATACCAGATCGACATCGGAATCCTGATCGAGCAGCGCGGTCAGTTCCTCAAAACTGCCGGCCTCGTCGATCTTTGCCGATGTCACAACGCTCGCCACCGCCTGACGCAAGGCGTCGCGGAACAGTGGATGGTCGTCGGCAATGACGAGATGGGTGGCAGTCATCTTTGGCTTGCAATGGGTTACGGTGGAGCAATGCCGGTGTAGCCGTTTTGCTTTTAGATTGTCCTGCGGCCTGTGACCGCACGCAAGGGCACCAGGCCCGCCACACGAAATAGCGGTTAATTCCGCCACTTGTGCACCGCAGCAGCAAATCCCCTCAGGCCGACCCGCACAGCGCGACGTCCATCTTCGCATACATGCGCCTTCCCCAGCGGGCCGAAAGTCGTACTGGGCGAGATTTCACGACGATGTTACCGTCCGCACAACCTCGTGGCCTGGTTCGGCCGGCGCATGAGGACGAGCCAGCAACATGATTTCGGGGAGTGCGAACAATGGCAATGGCAGCAACAGCGGGTGACGTCCGCAG
>DATHPL010000041.1:0-1949 GCA_035483915.1 Bradyrhizobium sp. | reverse complement strand
TCGAATCCTCAATCGAGCCGCCAACGGCCCCGGCTTCGGCGGCGAGCCGGATTGCTTCGGCGGCAAGACCGGGCGCGTCTGCGCCACAATTTTCAAGATCGACGCTGACCGGCAGTTCGGTTGCCGCGACGATCTCGCGGGCGTTCTGCAAAATCATCTCGACGCTGACCGTGCTCCGGCCAAGCATATTGGCAAGGCCCAGGCTCGTGGTGGCCAGCGCCTCAAACCCTGTTGCGGCGAGAAGCTTCGCGGTGCCGGCATCCCAGGGATTCGGGATGATGAAGGCGCCGGGCCGCTCGTGCAGCGCGCGAAACAATTTGGCTTTCTCGAGTTGGCTGTGCATGCGTCCGATCCTCGGGGCGGGGATGATTGCCACGGATAAGGCGCTTCGCATCATCAGGCAAATTTGTTATTCTTGGCATCGGCATCAGTTTTTTGCATGGAGAAGAGGGTGGATAGCGAAGCGCTCAATACTTTCCTCACCGTTTATCGAAGCGGGGGCGTCTCCAACGCCGCAAAGATGCTGCATCGCTCGCAGCCTGCGATCTCACGCCGCATCGCGCTTCTGGAAGACGAACTCGGCGTTCCCTTGTTCGAACGCATCGCCGGCCGCACGGTGCTCAGCGATGCCGGCCGGGTGATGGTGCCATATGCTGAGCGAGCGGTTGCGGCGACCCAGGATGCGGAGCACGCGGTTCGCTCGCTGATCAGCTCGAATGCCGGTCCGGTGGCGCTGGCGGTTGTTGGAACGCTGGCGGGAGGTGGCCTTGCCACCATCATGAAACGCTTCACCCGTGAACACCCCGATGTCGCTCTCACGCTGCGTACCGCCCGCAGCGCGGAGGTCAGCGATTTGATCCGGCGCGGTGAAGCGACGATCGGCCTGCGGTATGATTTCGACCGGTCGACCGATCTCGACTATGAGCGGCTCTTTGCCGAGCGGCTCAAGGTCGTATGCGCGCCCGATCACCCACGCGCCGGCGGCAGCGTCAGGAAATTGGCCGAACTTCGCAACGAGCGCTGGATCGCCTTTCCGGAAGTGCCCGGACGCCGTGAAATCACTGCCTCGCATGTCTTCGCACTGTTCCAGACTCACGGGCTCGGCGAGATCGACTGGACACCGGTCGACAGCCTGACCGCCCAAAGGCGCCTGATCGAATCCGGATTCGGGATCGCGCTGCTCGCGCAGAGCATGGTTGCCGACGAACTCAAGGCAGCCGCCATCGCAACGATCGATGTCGGCGATCTCTCCGCCAGTCACCACATCGTGGCGGTGACGCGCCGAGGCGGATTCCTGAGCGCAGCGTCACGTCATCTTCTTGATATCATCCGGGCGCACTACTCGGCGGACAAGATCGCGACCGTCAAGCCCGCGCGCCGTCAGGCGGCGAAACGGCAGGCTGCACCGCCTCGCGCCCGCCGCGGATGAAGCGACCTGTTCCACTGGTTAATTCGTCGTGAAGCGGAACGCGCGATTACAACGTCTGCGCTTCGCTAATCTGCAATCCGGGGTTGTTAAGACGCCTCAAGTAAAACGTTTTCAATCGCGGAGTATTCAATGGCTTCCTTGAAAAGAGCGCTTGTGATGGGCGCCGCGCTGTTTCTGGTTTCGCCGGTCGTCGCGCAGAATCGGATTATTGTCGAGCAGGGAAATAACCCTCCGCGCCAGGAAAACATGGTGCGCGTCCAGAACAACATCAGCTTCTTTTTGGCCGGGCCGACAGGTGATGGTGATGAGGCGCAAAAGCTACGCGACAAGGCGCAGCGCTCGGTCTACGAAATGGCCGGGCGTCAATGCGATCTTCTTCGGGAAATTCTCGCCAAGGATTGCCGGATGGAATCGGTCAACGTCAATGTCAACGCCAATAACCGGCAGTTCAATCAGCAGCAGGCCGAAGGTCTGAACGTCAACGGCACGATGAGCCTGCAAATTACCTTGAAATAGGCGG
>DATHPL010000040.1:0-2009 GCA_035483915.1 Bradyrhizobium sp. | reverse complement strand
GTCGAGCCCGTAAAACATCGCAAACAGCGACAAGCCGTAGAACGAGAAGTCGGTAAACGGCAGCATCAACAGCGACAGGCCGCGCAGGCCGTAATACCAGAACAGAAGCCAGCGGTTGTCGTAACGGTCGGACAACCAGCCCGAAAAGATGGTGCCGAAGAAATCGAACACGCCCATGGCGGCGAGCAGGCTCGCGGCCTGTACCTGCGGAATGCCGAAATCGAGACACATCGGAATCAGGTGAACCTGGACCAGACCATTCGTAGACGCGCCGCAGATGAAGAAGGTCGCAAACAGGATCCAGAACACCCGGGTTTTGGCGGCATCGCGCAACGTGCCAAGCGCGGCCGCCATGATCGGCGCGTTGCTTGGCGGCGGCGCCGGCAGTGGCTCGCTGCCCTGATCGCCGAACGGACGCAATCCGAGATCGCCCGGCCGGTCGCGCATCAGCATGAGCACGGCAAAGGCAGCAACACCGAGCATCGCGCAAACAACCGATAGGGCGACGCGCCAGCCCAACCGTTCGGTGACGCTGGCAAGCATCGGCAGGAACACCAATTGTCCGGTTGCGGTGCTCGCGGTCAGCATTCCCACCACGAGCCCGCGCCGCGCATTGAACCAGCGCGCGGCGATCGTCGCGCCCAATACCAGCGCGGTCATTCCGGTGCCGATGCCGATCACGACGCCCCACAACAGCAGCAAATGCCAGACCTTGGTCATGGCGAGCGAAGCCACCAGCGCGGAGGCCACGATCAGAAGCGCCGACAGCGTGACGTTGCGCAGGCCATAGCGGTTCATCAGCGCGGCGGCGAACGGCGCCATCAGCCCGAACAGGACGAAGCGGATCGACAGTGCCGAGGATATCTCCGCCGTGCTCCAGCCGAACTCACGCTGCAATGGCACGATGAAGACGCCGGGCGCACCGACGGCGCCGGCGGTGATCAGCGCGGTGAGAAAGGTCACGGCGACCATCACCCAGCCGTAGTGAATGTTGCGGCGGGCGAGTGCCGACGAGAGCCAGTTCGAAATCAATGTTGTCGTCCCCGGGGAGAGTTATCCTGGTTGGTTACAGGTGCATATTGACGCAATCGTTGCGTGACCGAAATGGCTAAGTTCCCTCATTTTCGGACATCATCCTTCAAGATGATATCCGCTCGACCGCAACAGCGGTCGCTTCGCCGCCGCCGATGCACAACGCGGCCACGCCGCGTTTAAGATTTTTGGCTTCAAGCGCGTGTAACAACGTGACGATCAGACGCGCGCCGGTTGCGCCGATGGGATGACCGAGCGCGCAGGCGCCCCCATTGATGTTCAACTTCTCTCTGGGAATGCCAAGGTCGCGCTGTGCGGCCATCGCGACCACCGCAAATGCCTCGTTGATCTCGAACAGGTCGACGTCGTCGACGCTCCAGCCGGCCTTGTCTAGTACCTTGCGGATCGCAGGGATCGGCGCCGTGGTGAACCATTGCGGCTCCTGGCTATGGGTGGCGTGGGCCTTGATCTCAGCCAGCGCCGGCAAGCCGTCCCGTGCCGTAAGCGAGCGCTTGGCGAGGACCAGCGCGGCGGCACCGTCGGCGTTGGCCGAGGAAGCCGCCGGCGTAATCGTGCCGTTGGCGCGGAACGCCGGCTTCAAGCCCGGAATCTTCGCAGGATCGACCTTCAGCGGAATTTCGTCGTTGCCAACAATGCGCGAACCCGTCTTGTCCTTCACGGTCAAGGGAGCGATCTCGGCCTTGAACGCGCCGCCTTCCACCGCCTTGCGGGCGCGCGTCAGCGTTTCCATCGCATAGGCGTCCTGGTCCTTCCGGGTGAACTGATAGACCTCGGCGGTGGCTTCGCCGAAATCGCCCATCGAGCGGCCCGCTTCGTAGGCATCCTCGAGGCCGTCGAGGAGCATATGGTCGATGATGCGGTCGTGGCCGGCACGATATCCGCCGCGTGCTTTCGCCAGTAGATAGGGCGCATTCGTCATGCTCTCCATGCCGCCGGATACGACGATCTCGGCGGAG
>DATHPL010000039.1:0-5590 GCA_035483915.1 Bradyrhizobium sp. | reverse complement strand
GTGGTTGTGTTCGGCACCAGGGAGCAATGCCAGCGGATGTTGCCGCCGATCGTATCGGGTGCGCAACGATCGTGTTTCGCCGTCACTGAACCGAACACCGGTCTCAACACCACGCAGTTGAAGACCCGCGCGGTGCGCAAGGGCGACAAATATGTCGTCAACGGCCAGAAGGTCTGGATTTCGACCGCGCAGGTCGCCGAGAAGATTCTGCTGCTCGCGCGTACGACGCCGCTGGAAGAGGTCAAAAACCCGACCCACGGCCTCAGCCTGTTCTATACCGATTTCGATCGCAGCCGCATCTCGGTGCGGGAAATCGAGAAGATGGGCCGCAAGGCGGTCGATTCCAACGAGCTCTTCATGGAGGATTTCGAAATCCCGGCAGCAGATCGCCTCGGCGAAGAGGGAAAGGGTTTCGAATACATCCTGCACGGCATGAATCCCGAGCGCATCCTGATTGCTGCCGAAGCGGTCGGGCTTGGCCAGCTCGCGCTCTCGCGCGCCGCGGCCTACGCCAAGGAACGCAACGTGTTCAACCGCCCGATCGGCAAGAATCAGGCGATCCAGCACCCGCTCGCCGAAAACTGGATGGAGCTGGAGGCTGCCTGGCTGATGACGCTAAAGGCTGCCTGGCAATACGATCAGGGAGAGCCATGCGGCCCGGCGGCCAATGCCGCGAAATATCTCGCAGGAGAAGCCGGGTTTCACGCTTGCGAACAGTCCGTGATGACCCATGGCGGCTTCGGTTACGCCAAGGAATTCCACGTCGAGCGCTACTTTCGCGAATCGCTGATCCCGCGCATCGCCCCGATCAGCCCGCAGCTCATCCTCAGTTTCATCGCCGAAAAGGTGCTGGGCTTGCCGAAGTCGTATTGAGGCAGCTATCTCCCTTGTAAATCACACCTGGCTAATCACAGGGCACGTTAAGGAACCATCATGACTCGTCTGAAGGCTGCGCTTGACCCGCGCTCCGTCGCCGTCATCGGCGCCTCGGAAAACCCCAACAAGGTCGGTGGCCGGCCGGTGCACTATCTCGACAAGTTCGGATTCAAGGGCAAGATTTTCCCCATTAACCCGTCGCGCCCCGAAGTGCAGGGCCACAAGTGCTACAAGAGCCTCGCCGATCTTCCCGAGGCACCTGACATGACGATCGTGGCGGTCGCCGGCGACAATGCCATCGGCGCGGTGGAGGAATGCGCCGCGCGAGGCGTCAAGGTCGCGGTGGTGATGGCGTCGGGCTTCGGCGAAGTCGATGCGGTGGCCGGCAAGGCCAAGGAGCGGCGCATGGTCGAGATCGCGCACAAGGCCGGCATGCGCATCGTCGGTCCGAACTCGCAAGGCCTTGCCAATTTCGGCACCGGTACGATCGCGAGCTTCTCCACCATGTTCATGGAGATGGAGGCTTCGGAAGGGCAGGGTCATGTCGCGATGCTGAGCCAGAGCGGCGCGCTCTCCTCAGTGCCGGTCGGATTCCTGCGCCAGCGCGGCATCGGCGTGCGCCACACGCACGCCACCGGCAACGACGCCGATATCACGGTCGGCGAATTGGCGGTCGCAGTCGCCGAAGATCCCGAAGTCAAGCTGCTGCTGCTTTATCTCGAAAGCATTCCCGACACGAAATATCTGGAAGAGCTCGCTTCCGTGGCGCTGAAGCGCGATCTGCCGATCATCGCGCTGAAATCCGGCCGCTCCGAAGCCGGCCGTCAGGCCGCGCAGTCGCACACCGGCGCGCTCGCCAATGAAGATCGCGTCGTCGACGTGTTCTTCGAACAGCACGGCATCTGGCGCGCGCCGGACATGCGCGGCTTGGTGGAAGCAACGGAGCTTTATTTGAAAGGCTGGAAGCCGATGGGCCGGCGGCTGGTTGCTATCAGCAATTCCGGCGCGGTCTGTGTCATGACCGCGGATGCGGCTACCAATGTCGGCATGCCGATGGCCAAACTCTCCGCCGAGACCGACAAGAAGCTAAAGGGAATCTTGCCGAGTTTTGCGACCACGACGAACCCGATCGATCTGACAGCGGCGCTGTTGTCCAACAGCCGCCTGTTTGGCGACATCCTTCCCGTCATCGCCGAAGACCCGGCGGCCGACGCGTTCCTGATCGGCGTTCCCGTTGCGGGACCGGGCTACGACGTCGAGGCGTTTGCGCGCGACGCGGCCGGCTTTGCCAAACAGACCGGAAAGCCGCTGGTGGTCGCGGCCACCCAGAAGAGCGTTGCCGATCAATTCGCCGCCGAAGGTTCATCCGTGTTTCCGACCGAGACCGAGGCCGTCACGGCGCTGCATCAATTTTTGGCGCACCGCGAATTGATGGCGCGCACCAAGGCGCGCCAGACGCCAGGTTCACACGCCCGAGCACCTTGGGTGCCGGCAGCAGTGACCACCATGCTCAACGAAGCCGACAGCCTTGCCTTGCTGGCCGAGCGCGGCATTCCCGTGGTGGCGCACCGGCTCTGCCGGTCCCGCGCCGAGGCGATTGCGGCCTTCGAGACCATCGGCGGTCCCGTCGTGGTCAAGGGCTGCTCGGCGGATATCGCGCACAAATCCGAGCTCGGGCTGGTCAAGCTCGGCGTCGCGAGCCGCGAGGAGGCCGGAGAGGTCTGGGCCCAGATGGAGGCGATCATCCGCAAGCACGGCGCGCGATTCGACGGCGTCATCGTGGCGGCAATGGCCCGCGGCCGCCGCGAGATCATGATCGGCGCGCACCGCGATCCCGTCTTCGGCCCCGTGGTGGCGGTCGGCGACGGCGGCAAATATGTCGAGATCTTCCGCGACACCGCGCTGCTGTTGCCGCCTTTTTCGAAGGAGGAGGTGAAGGCCGCGCTGCACAAATTAAAAGTCGCACCGCTGTTTGCGGGTGTCCGTGGCGAACCGCCGATGGATGTCGAGGCGCTCTGTGACGCCGTGATGCGGATCGGCGACTTGATGCTGGACCCCACGGCCAAAGTCGTAAGCCTCGATCTCAACCCGGTGCTGCTCGACAGCGCAGGCAAAGGCTGCGTGGTCGTGGATGCGGTTGTTTTTCAAGGATGATTTGGCAAGGCGATCTGAACGGTAGTCGCGAACGCAACGAAGCATCCCCCCAAGGCTACGCAGAACCTATTGCCCCGGATCGCTTCGTCGCGTTCGCTAAACCTCGCGCGCTTTGCGGTTAGTTGATTTCACCGCACATAGAGGACGACGCTGGCGATGACGAGCATCGCCGTCACTGCCATCATCTGCGCGAGTGCCTCCGAGGTCGCCCTTTTGGTGGCGTCCTTCATGCCGTTCTCCCTAGACTCGGGCCTGGGTAACCCGGATATGGGCGCGTTTCATCGCGGCCCGCAAAGGCCCGACGACCGACTGGATTTACTCGGAACACCCCACAACGAGTATTCGCTTTGATTGAGTCCCCACTCAGCGAATATCGACGGGTGCAAAGTCGTTTATCAATAAGGCGGCAATTTGGCTCGCCTGTAGCGGGTTTATGCGCGAGACAAGGAATTTTGAGAGCGGCAACGCTCGTCGGCTCCGATCGCGTCTAGCCGTTGATCGACCGTTACTGGCCGGATACGATTCGCAAAATCCGCTGTTTCGACAAGGCGGTTCGAACGAAAACCCCAAGGTGAATGATGGCCCGCATCGACTATTGCGACACGTCGAAATCGAACGAGCGAACGAAGGAAATTCTGGGCAAAAATCGTCACGCCAACATCTTTCGCATGATGGCGCACTCGCCGAGCTATTTCGAACAATATTGCCGATTGGGTGGCGCGATCCGTCATCGTGGCGAACTTGATCCGGTCGTGCGTGAACTCGCGATTACGCGAACCGGAATCCTGTGCGAGGCGGAGTACGAGGTTGTGGCGCACAAGCGCATCGGCAGGAATGTCGGCGTCACCGACGAGCAAAACGCCGCACTTGGCGATTGGCAGGCGGCGACCTGCTTCAACGAGGTGCAGCGGGCCGCGCTCGCCTTCACCGACGAGATCGTCCGGCTTCGTCGCCCGACCGACGCGACGTTCCGTGCCATTGCCGCGAAACTGACTCCGGCCGCGCTGGTCGAATTGCAGCTCTCGGTCGGCTTTTACATCATGACCTCAAAGTTTCTGGAAACCTTCGACATCGATATGCAGCCGGTCGAGCAGATCGTGTGAGCAAGCCGTTTCGTCTCGACGATCGCTGCGGTCTATTCTTTTGCAATTGCCGATGTGAATCCTTGTCTGCGCGGCAAGTTTGCAAACGCGTCTGCTATTTCGGTCGCGATGATGGCCATCATGGGTTCCATGTTTCGCTATGCGAACAGAGAACGCAATTTTCAAAACGCTGATGTTACCGGCTTGCAGTTGTCGCATCAGCTCGCCTGAGCTAACTTCCTCTCAAAGCGGAATTAAGTTCCGCTATGCGAAATACGGGGAGGATTGGAATGGGGCGACGCTCGGAGCGGCTGAGCAAGCAGGGTGCGCTTGCGCATGAAGCGGCCGGCGAGGGCGATGTCATTCAGGTGGTGTCGCGGGCCTTCGACATTCTACGCTGCTTCGAGGGCCACGAAGCAAGATTGGGCAATCTGGAAATCTCCAGCCGTTGCGGCCTGCCGCGCTCGACCGTCTCGCGCTTGACGCACACGCTGACGCGGATGGGCCAGCTGGTTTATCTGCCGCGTGACCAGAAGTACCGTATTGGTCCAAGCGCGGTGGCCATGAGCACCTCGATGATGCGTGGCTTGCAGTTGCGTCACCTGATCCGCATGCGCTTGCAGGAAGTCGCCGAGCACCTGCCGGGGACGGTGGGCTTCGTCATTCCCGACCGTTTCCACCTTGTCTATCTCGAGGTTGGTCGCGCCGCCAACGCCATCGGCCTTTCGTCGACGTCAGGTAGCCGCATTGCCATCGCGAGCACCGCCGCCGGTCACGCCTATGCCGCCGCGCTGGCGCCGGAAGCCGCCGAAATCCTGCTTGCGGACATGGAGCGGGAAATTCCTGAAAGCGCCAAGCTGCTGCGGCCGCGCCTTGATGCAGACCGCCACTCCTTGCGTGAGCGCGGTTACGTCACGGTGTGCGGCGTGTGGAGTCCGCACATCAACGGACTGGCCGTCCCGTTATGGTCGCCGCAATATCAGACCTACGTCGTCGTCACGATCGGTCTGCTTTCCAACATCTATGACGAGATGCGGCTGCACAGGGACGTCGCGCCAAAAATTCTGGAATTGAGCCTGTCCATTCGGGCCTTGCTGCAAGATGGCGAAAGCGCGCTGTTTGCGCAGCGCACGCAAAGCGAGCCGCATTAGGCGCCACTCCACTAAAAACCTATATTTTGCTAGTGGTTCGGTTCTAACATTCGCCAATGTTAGAAGCGGACCATTAGGTTCTTTTGGAGAGGTTCGATGACCTGGAAGCCGGAGCTCGATGAACTGGCCCGGCGTGAAGCCTTTGCCCGCCAGATGGGCGGCGCCGACAAGGTCAAACGCCAGCGCGACCAGGGCAGGCTCACCGTTCGCGAGCGCATCGACGGCCTGCTCGACCGCGACAGCTTTCACGAAGTCGGCGCCGTGTCCGGTACCGCGGAATATGACGAGAAGGGCGAACTGAAGAACGTCACCCCGGCCAACTGCGTG
>DATHPL010000038.1:0-3538 GCA_035483915.1 Bradyrhizobium sp. | reverse complement strand
CTCGCCCTGGGCCATCAAGTTTGAGGACGGGCGGACGGCCGATGCCGGCGAAATCCTCGAGGCCGTTCCGCCGCGCCGGCTGGTAATTCGCTGGCGCAACGAATGGAAGCCGGAGCTGAAGGCGGAAGGCTATTCGCGCTGTACGATGGAAATCGAGATGGCCGACTACTATCCGGACCGTGGAGGTACGGCGGTCAAGCTCACCATCCATCATGAGATCGAGGGCGAGGGCGGTGGGAAGTTCATCGAGGCGGTGTCCGGCGGCTGGCCGAAGGTCCTGTCGAACCTCAAATCGCTGCTTGAGAGCGGCGACATCGCATTCAAGGTCTAGTTCGGCATGATCGACATTCCCAAGTTCAAGCCGAAGACCGTCTACGTCACCTACATCGCTGCTACGCCCGAGCGAGTGTGGGAAGCGTTGACCTCGTCAGAGTTCACCAAAAAATATTTCTGGGATCTCAGCATCGAGCTTGACCCCAAGCTCGGCGGCGCGTTCGCGCTGCGCATGCCGGACGGCACCGTGAACGTGCAAGGCAAAGTCATCGCCTGGGATCCGCCGCGTAAATTCGCGGTGACCTGGGGCGTCAAATGGCCGGCGGAATTTGCAAAACTTCCCGAATGCCATGTCACCTACGAGATCGCGCCGGCGGGCGATGCAGTGCGGCTCACCATGACCGAATCCCACTCCTGGAACGTGCCCGAGGCGATCCTCTCCGGCGGCCGGATGGGCTGGCCGGCGATCATGTCCGCGCTGAAGAGCCTGCTGGAGACCGGCAAGGCGCCGCTCATCAAGATGGCGCCGCCCAAGGAGATGATCGAGGCGATCAGGCAGCTTCGCTAAGGTATCAACTCAATTTTTTTGTCGCCTGAGCTACCCACGTAGGCCTCTTCGAATAAGATGTGCGTGCGATCATCGTGAGTCTTGCCGATCCGAACTGTGATTGGTTCGAAATGCTTAGAATCCTCCGAGCATATGCCGGATTATTTGTTGTCCTCAGTTGGGTGCTTTTGGCGCTTGCGATCCCGATTTGCGTGGGGATCATTGGCGGAAATGCCATTTGCGCTTTTTATGGTCCTACGCTCCGAGATGCGCCGTTCTGCATGTACGACGGCAGGGCTGCCGAGTTCGCCGTCGTTGCGAGTGCCATCGCGGGAGTGACGTCCTCGATCGCGCTTCTTCTTAAATTCCGTCTTGCCGCTTCATTATTCGTCGTTGGAATTTGGAGTGCCATCCTTCTTGGCATCCCAGGCGCGCGGCTTTTAGTTCAGCCGGGACCAGAGTACTTCATACGACATCTCGGCGAGCAGAAGTTCAAAATTCCTTGGCAGTACGAGCCCAGCCATGTGATGGGCTCGACCGAGGAGGACTCAACCACATTCGGCTTCAACTTTCAGCTTTGCGAGTCAGATTTTAAGGGTGCCCAGGACCCGGACTGCGTCGGCCGGCACACCGAGGTCCGGGTGTTTCCCAAGAAAGCAAACCTAACTAACCTCGGTATCGACCAGTCTCCCTTGCGAAAGAATCTCTCTCAAATGAGGCTAGAGCCCGATCGAGACGGATATCAGTCGTATGCGTATGATGTCGCGCCTCCGCCCGGTAGCACTCTTGCTCCAGAAGTCACGCATTATTACGTACGGCGGAATTCAGAAGGACAGATCACTCGCTTTGTCGTCTGTCGCAGTGAGCCGATTTGCGATCAAGGCGCGGTGGTGAGTGACTATATGCTCAGCTACGCCGCCGCTCTGGACGACGCGGAAATGATGCAAGCCAAATTGATGCGCCTCATCGATTCGTGGCGGGTAGACTAAGGACACTCGATGAGGTGGGCGAAGTGCGCTTTATCGGCACTCGCCGGAAATGACGGACTGTCAGAGTTAAATCCGCTACCCGAATAGCCGCTCAACGCAAACTGGCGTTGACCTTTTCCAGCGCTGCAGAGCCGGGACACAGCTCCTTCTCATTCAGCGCATTGAGCGGCGCGGTCACGGTATTGAGATGGCCGTGCAGGTCGTCGGACTCGCGCTCGACATAAAGAAGCCCGGTGACGACCTGGCCCTTGGCGGCGTGGTGCTGGATGAAGCTCATGGCGGCGAGCCGATCATGCACGTCGTATTCCGCGTCGATCTTGCGCAGCGCCACTGTCGTGCCGTCATGCTGCTCGACCATCTCGACGCTGCCCGGCGCATAATCGACGTTGATCGGGGCGCGGCCGGTGATGACGTCGAGCCGGTTCACCGCTTCATTGTGCTCGCGCACATAGTCGAAGCTCTTGGTCGAGCCGGCATGGTTGTTGAAGGCGACGCAGGGCGATATCACGTCGAGCAAAGCGGCGCCTTTGTGCTCGATCGCGGCCTTGATGATCGGCACCAACTGCTTCTTGTCGCCGGAGAAGGAGCGGGCGACGAAAGTGGCGCCGAGCTGCAGTGCGAGCCCGACCATGTCGATGGCGCTGTCGCTATTGACGACGCCGCGCTTCGACTTCGAGCCGCGGTCGGCGGTGGCGGAGAACTGCCCCTTGGTCAGGCCGTAGACGCCGTTGTTCTCGACGATATAGACCATGTTGACGCCGCGGCGCATGCAATGGGCGAATTGGCCTAAGCCGATGGAAGCGGAATCGCCGTCGCCCGAGACGCCGAGATAGACGAGGTCGCGATTGGCGAGATTGGCGCCGGTGAGCACCGACGGCATGCGGCCATGCACCGAATTGAAGCCGTGCGAGGCGTTGAGGAAATAATCCGGCGTCTTCGACGAGCAGCCGATCCCGGAGATTTTGGCGACGCGATGCGGCTCGATCGCGAGCTCGAAGCAGGCCTCGATGATGGAAGCCGTGATCGAGTCATGGCCGCAACCGGCGCACAGTGTCGAAATCTTGCCCTCGTAATCGCGGCGCGTATAGCCGAGCGTGTTCTTGGGCAGATCCGGATGATGGAATTGCGGCTTGGCGAGATAGGTCATGACACGACTTTCCGGAGCGGAGTGACTTTCAGGGCGTCGAGATGCTCGGCGACGGCGCGGGCGATATAGCGCGCGGTGATCGGCGTGCCGTCATAGTGCAGGATCGGCACCAACCGCACCGGATCGATGCTGCATTCGTTGACGATCAGCGAGCGCAATTGCGCATCGCGGTTCTGCTCGACGACGAAGATGAAATCGTGATCGGCGATGAAGCTCGATACGCTCGAATGGAACGGGAAGGCCCGCACCCGCATGCGGTCGAGATGCTGGCCTTTGGCTTCGAGCAACTGGATCGCTTCGTCCATCGCCGGCGAGGTCGAGCCGAAATAAATCACGCCGTATTTGGTCGGCTTCTGCGCATTGGCCAGAAGCGGCCGCGGCACGAGGTCCTTGGCGGTCTCGAACTTGCGCAACAGCCGCTGCATGTTGTCGGCATAGGCCGCGCCGTCCTCGGTATAGCGGGCATAGCGGTCGCGCGAGGTGCCGCGGGTGAAGAACGCGCCCTTGCTCGGATGCGTGCCGGGATAGGTGCGATAGGGGATGCCGTCGCCGTCGACGTCGAGATAGCGGCCGAAATCCTTG
>DATHPL010000037.1:0-5375 GCA_035483915.1 Bradyrhizobium sp. | reverse complement strand
GCTGTCCTCCCTTGTTTTTCTATTTCTTCGATGCCGCGTAGCGCGCTTTGGTCTCGGCATTCATCGGGTAGAGGCCGGGCAGCGCCGCGCCGTTATTGACCTCGTTGACGATCCAACCTTCCATCCGCTCCTGTTCGGCGCCTTCGGCCAGCACATGCTCAAGGAAGGCTTTGGGAATGACCACCGCGCCATCCTGATCGGCGACGATCACGTCATCCGGAAAAATGGCAACGCCGCCGCAGCCGATCGGTTCGCCCCAACCGACAAATGTCAGCCCGGCGACCGAAGGCGGAGCAGCATAGCCATCGCACCACACCGGCAAACCGGTACCGAGCACGCCCTCGAGATCGCGTACCACGCCATCGGTAATCAGCGCCGTGACCCCGCGCTTGACCATGCGCGCGCACAGAATGTCGCCGAAAATGCCGGCGTCGGTCACGCCCATGGCGTCCACCACGGCAATGCAGCCATCCGGCATGGCTTCGATGGCCGTTCTGGTCGAAATCGGCGACGACCAGGATTCCGGCGTCGCCAGGTCCTCCCGGGCGGGCACGAAGCGCAATGTGAAGGTCGGTCCGACCAGCCGCTTCTGCCCCGGACGCAACGGCTTCGCGCCGCGGAGCCAGACGTTTCGCAAGCCCTTTTTGAGGAGGACGGTCGTGATGGTCGCAGTCGTAACGTGCGAAAGCGTCGCGATGGCTTCGGGGGTCAGGGACATCGAGAAATGAACTCCGGTGGATTGGTGGCGCGCATCTTGCGAGGCGAATGTTAGAAACGGACCACTAGCATCGCGTCAAGAGCCGTACAGCATTGCTGCCGCCCGTCAGCGGGTCCGCGCCCGCCCGATCATCACATCTTATCAGAGGTTGTCGGATTAGTTTATTGAAGTAACTCGATTTTTTGTACTCAAGGGTCGCACGGGTGACAGTGCGGTGATAGACTTCGCAGAAGTCCCGCCTTGGTCTAAAGCCTAAAGATGCCTGAGCATCAGGCGTCAACCAACGAATTCCAAGACTAAGTTTCAGACGCTGAGTTATCAGACGATGGCTGCACCATTTTCTCCTCCTCGCCTCCTGCCCAGTGGCGACAGCGCGATCACGGTGGAGTTCAGCCGCAGGATCGATGACGAAGCCAGCCGTCGCGTACTGGCGCTCGATCGCATCCTGGCGCGTGAGCCGATTGCAGGCGTCAGCGAGACCATTCCTACCTACCGCTCCCTCCTCGTCCACTACGATCCGACGAAAATCGATTTTGCGACGCTCGGCCAAAAACTGGCTGAATTGGCGCAGCGGCCGGTGCCGGCGTCGGAGAAGTCGCGGCT
Source organism: Bradyrhizobium sp. (assembly GCA_035483915.1). Taxonomy (GTDB): domain Bacteria; phylum Pseudomonadota; class Alphaproteobacteria; order Rhizobiales; family Xanthobacteraceae; genus Bradyrhizobium. Next base: position 4,054 of record DATHPL010000037.1, on the reverse strand, counting down.
GTGGCGGATTCCCGTTACCTACGGTGGCGAGTACGGCGTCGATCTCGAAGACGTCGCCAAAATGCTCGGCACCACGCCCGACAATATCGTGGCACGGCATGTCGCCGGCGATTACCGCGTCGCCATGATCGGATTCACGCCGGGTTGGTCCTATCTCAGCGGATTGCAGGATTTCCTGCACACGTCGCGGCGGCAGAATCCACGACTGCTCACGCCGGCGGGCACCGTTTCGATCGGCGGCGTACAGACCGGGGTTCAATGCATCGCCGGTCCGAGCGGCTGGCATTTGCTGGGCTGCACGCCGGTGCGGACCTATCAACTGCACCGCGACCCGATCTTTCTGCTCGAACCCGGCGATCGCGTGAAATTTTATCAGATCGATGCCAAGACGTATGCCGAGCAAGATCGCGCGGCCGAACATGGCGAGATCATCGCCGAACTGGTCGCCGCATGACCAAGCTCGCCGTTTCATCGATAAGTCCGGCAAGTTCAGTGCAGGATGGCGGACGCTTCGGCGCCCAGCGCTACGGCCTGACGCCCAGCGGTGCCATGGATCGGCTGGGATTGGTCGCCGCGAACTGTCTTGCCGGCAATGGGCTATTTACGCCCGCGATTGAGATCGGCCCTTATGGAGCGGCCTTCAAGGCGCGGGAGGGTGCAGTTCGCGTGGCGATGTCAGGTACCCCGCGAGTTGCGGAGATTGCCGGACGAACGGTCGCCTGGGACACCTCCGTCACAATCGCCGATGGCGAGACGTTGAAGCTCGGCTTGGCCCAGGGTGGCGCCTTCAGCTATCTCGCGATCGAGGGTGGCCTTCGCGGCGAGCCGATGTTCGGAAGTTTTTCAGTGAACGCACGCGTGGGTCTCGGCACCCCCTTCCCGCGCGCCTTGCAAGCCGGTGACGAATTGAGCGTGGCGGCTGCAAGCCCTGGGCCGGAACGTCGCATCGACCTGCCCCAAGCCGTCACGGGTCCGATCCGCATCGTGCTCGGACCGCAGAACGATGAATTCAGCAACGAGGCGGTCACGCTGTTTCTCGACAGCGAGTGGAAGATATCGGCGACCAGCGACCGTATGGGCTATCGCCTCGAAGGGCCGGTGATCAAACATCTACACGGCCACAACATCGTGTCCGACGGCACCGTGAACGGAAGTATCCAGGTTCCCGGCAACGGGCAGCCGATCGTGCTGATGTCCGATCGCGGAACCAGCGGCGGTTATCCCAAGATCGCAACCGTGATCACGGCCGATTTCGGAAGGTTTGCACAAATTCCGGCAGGAACGGCTTTCCGGTTCAGGGCCGTCAGCATGGAGGAGGCGCAGCTAGAGGCGCGCAAATTCGCAGAGCTGCTGCGCACCCTGCCCGACCGACTTGCCGCGATCGAAAGCTTTGATCTCAATATCGAAGCGCTGCAGGATGCCAACGTCGCCGGCGTTGCCGTCAGTGCGGTCGACGCCCGAACCTGGCAAGTTTCACTCCCTGCCGGAGTGCTGACGCAGGAATAATTTTGAAGACCAACCAGCAAGACGGACAACAACATGAAAACGGTCGACCTGAATAGTGATCTCGGCGAGTCCTTCGGTGTGTGGCAGATGGGGAATGACGCCGCCATGATCGACGTCGCGACCTCCGTGAACGTCGCCTGCGGCTTTCACGGCGGCGACTATGATGTCATGCGCAAGACGGTGGAGTTGGCGAAGGCGCGTGGCGTCAGCGTCGGCGCTCATCCGGGCTACCGCGATATTCACGGCTTCGGCCGCCGGCCGTTCTACGGCATGAGCGCGTCTGAAATCGAAAATCTCGTCGCCTACCAGATTGGCGCGTTGCAGGGGGTCGCGGCACTCGTCGGCTATAAAGTCACCCACGTCAAGGCGCACGGCGCGCTGTCGAACGTGGCCTGCGAGGAGGAATCTACCGCGCGCGCGATTGCGTCTGGCATCAAGGCGGTCGATCCTAACCTCGTTTTTGTCGTGCTCGCCAACTCCAAGCTGGTTCAGGCGGGTGAAGCGGCGAACCTGCCGATGGCGCATGAAGTCTTCGCCGACCGCGCCTATGAGGACAACGGCAACCTGGTTTCGCGCAAGAAGCCGGGCTCAGTCCTGCACGATCCGAAGCAGATTGCTGAACGCGTGGTGCGGATGGTCCAGGATGGCGCGGTGGTGTCGGTGACCGGCAAGGTCATTAAGATGCGCACCGACACCATTTGCATTCATGGTGATACGCCGGGCGCGGTCGATATTGCGCGGGGCGTTCGTCAGGCGCTGAAGGATGGCGGCATCGAGGTCGCGCCGTTCAAACGCGGCTAGGCATCAAAACGGGTGAACCGAAAGCGTTCCGAACACGACGCCCGCGATCAGTGCGAAGGCGCCATAGAGCGCAACCGCATGAAATCCGGTGCCGGTTTTGCGGGACAGCGAACGCGCATACAAATGCAAACGGGCTTCCGCCGACAGTTCGCGCATGGCCCTTCTCCAGGATGACATGCACGTAGTGGAATGCCGTTTGACGGCGGAAACAAGTCGGTCGCCAAAAAAGCGATATTGCAACTCCGGCAGAGTCGGATTCCGAATAAAAATTCTCCGCTGACGATTCAAGCGGGAATTTTATTCGTTCAATTTTATCCGAACGGGAACCGATTCCATCGCCTGCATCGCGGTTAATAGACGTCTTGCTGGAACCGGCCTTTCTTTTTCAGTTCGCCAATGAAGCTCACGGCCTCGTCGGTGGAACGGGCGCCATGCTGCGCGACGATATCCACGAGCGCGCGTTCGACGTCCTTCGCCATTCGCTTGGCATCGCCGCAGACGTAGACATGCGCGCCTTCCGCAAGCCACGACCACAATTCCCGGCCGACCTCGCGCATGCGGTCCTGCACGTAGAACTTCTTGTCGCCGTCGCGCGACCACGCCAGCGACAATCGCGTCAGAAGACCGGCGGTTTTCATGGCGTTCAGTTCGTCGGCATAGAAGAAGTCGCAGCTCGATCGCTGGTGGCCGAAGAACAGCCAGTTGCGCCCGGTCGCGCCGGTGGCCCGGCGGTCCAGCAGGAAAGCGCGGAACGGCGCAATGCCTGTGCCGGGTCCGATCATGATGATCGGCAGCTTCGCATCTAGCGGCAGGCCGAAGCCGTGCGCTTTCTGCACGTAGACTTTCACCTCGTCGCCCGGCTGCACGCGCTCGGCCAGAAAGGTCGAGGCCAATCCCATCCGCTTGCGCTTGCCAACCACGTAGCGCACGCAGTCCACGGTCAAAGACAGTTTGCCGGGCGTGGCGTTGTGCGACGACGAGATCGAGTAAAGCCGCGGTTGCAGGGGCTCGAGCGCTTCGACGAAGGCCTCCGGGTGCGGCCGGACGCCGGAGAATTTCTGCAAGGCCGCCATGACGTCGAGGGTCGCGGCATCGCCGTCGGGATCGTCACCTTGCGCCAGTGCGCGCGCCTTCTCGCGCTGTGCGCCGCCGGTGACGAAGGAGATCAGCTCGAACAGGGAATCCGGGGCAGGCGCGAGCGAAACTTCGTCGGTCAAGACCTCTCGAAGCGTCCGTCCGCGGACCTGCGTCGTGTGCGACGCGCCGAGCAGCGCGATGATCTGATCGACATGACCGAGTTCGTTGCGGGCGAAAATGCCAAAGGAATCCCCGACCTCGTAGTCGAGGCCGCAGCCGGAAAGATCGAACTCGATGTGCCAGGTTTCCTTTTCGGAGCCGTCCTTGTTGAGCAGGCGCCGCGACAGGAACGTCGCGGGCGTGGGATTGTCGCGGGACCGACCAAACTCTCCGATCGGTATCGGCGCCGGTGCAGCCGGCTCGGCCGCTGAGGCCGGGGCTTTGTCCAGTTCTTCATATAGCGTCTTCAACATCCGGGCGGTTTCCTTGCCGCCGGGGACGCAAAGATTCAGACGGCCTTCCGCCTTGGTCGCAATCGCTTCCGAATAGTCATGGCAATTGTAGCCGCACTGGCCGCAATCCTGCTGCGCCATGGCTGCCATCATGCGCCGCCGCAGCGGACGTCCGCCGGCAAGCTTCATGCGATCGGCGATCGGCATGGTCTGATCGT
>DATHPL010000036.1:0-7184 GCA_035483915.1 Bradyrhizobium sp. | reverse complement strand
CGCGTCGACATTGCTCGGATCGGCGGAGAGCGCGCGGTCGAAAAAGCCGCGCGCTTGCCTGACGTTGTCAGGGGTCCGACCCTTGTTGAGCCAAGCCATCCCTTGAAAATAGAGGTCCATTGAGTTGGGCGCCGGGGTCTGTTCGGCGCGTCGCGCCTCGGCAGTGACGAGCTGGGCGTTCATTGCTCCTGCGAGGCGCGCGACGATTTCGTCCTGCATGTCGAAGAGATCGGCGAGCGGCTTGTCGAAGCGCTCGGCCCACAGGTGACTGCCAGTCTCCGCGTCAATGAGCTGGGCATTGAGCGTATTGGCAAGGCTGGAGACGATTTCGTCCTGCATGTCGAAGAGATCGGCGATCGGTTTGTCGAAGCGCTCGGCCCAAAGATGGCTGCCCGTTCCAGCGTCGATCAGCTGCACATTGACTCGGAGCCGGTTGCCGCCTCGCTGTACCGAGCCTTCAAGCACATAGCGGACGTTCAGCTCCTGCCCGAGCTTCTGTGCGCCGACGGCGTTCTCTTTGAACGTAAATGCCGTGTTGCGGGCGATTACAAACGAGCCCGATATCCGCGACAGATCCGTCGTCAGGCTCTCCGTGATTCCATCGGCGAAATAGTCTTGCCCGGCGTCGCCGCTGAAATTAGCGAACGGCAATACGACAATGGACAGGCGGGGCACCGGGTGCGCCACGGGCAGGATCGTTTCGCTTGCTGGTCGCCCCTCCTCGCGCACCGCGCCGACGAAGCGGATACCTTTGCGCGGCAAAGTCTTGATCAGGCGTTGCTCGTCGCCGGAATCGCCAATCGCCGTCCGTGCGGCGTTGATCCGCGTCGTAAGCGCGGACTCAGAAACGATGCGCCCGTCCCAGATCGCGGCAATCAGATCATCCTTGGTCACCACCCGGTCGCGCTTTCGGATCAGGTATTCCAAGAGATCAAAGACCTGCGGCTGTAGCGCGATCGTATCGTGGTCCCGGCGCAACTCCCGTTGATCGGTGTCCAGAACGTAATTGTCGAATAAATACAACAAGTTATTGTCATCTCAGTGGGGACCGATACCCCATTGGAGCTGCGTGCAGATGAAGAATCAAGGAAACGATAAGGGCAAAGTAAGACCGCCGTAAAGCGCAGCCGTGCGTCCCCTTCGATACTCGCGACACATCGAGTCACTCATCAGATGGGGTCAAGTCATGCGCAGCCTGGAAAACTCAATCGCTTCGGACACGCCTTTCAGTGATATCTGGGCGGCTGCCCAGAGGTCGCGCAGCATCTTCTTTCGTGCACTCATCCTTGAAATGTTGGCACCAGCTTCGACGCAGCGCCGCTGCGCAACGCGACCGGCCCCCAGCATGTTCATCGTTGCCTTGACCCTGAGAAACAGGATCCAACACGCCTATCGCAATCGCCGCCGAACGATCCTGCGGCGGTTGCTCATATCGGGAAGATCCACGGTCACGGCGCTGCTGATGAACCAGCGCGACAGGTTGGATCGACGGTCAGACGCCGTGGAGAGCGCAATCGATCAGAATTACGACCACCGTCGTTGCGGCCGGCCGATGTAGTAACCTCGTTCGTCACACCTGATATCCGGCCAAATCAATCTGCGGATATGATCTCAACTTCCCGACTTGCAGATCGCCTTCAGCGCGGTCCATTCCGGCTCGCTGAGCAGCGGCGGGCCACTTGCGGGGCGGTTTTCGTCGCTGAGGTGTTTCAGCCGGTCTTCGGTGAGCGGATGGTTGGCCAGGATCGACAAGGTGTTGTCCCCCTGGTTTCCGGTGACACGGAAAATCAGGTCGCCCATCGGTTTGGTCGGACGGCCCAGCCGGTGCATCACCTCAATGGAAAAATTGTCGGCGTTTTGCTCGGCCTCGCGCGAGTAGGATGCGGTGAAGAGCGAGCGCGAGGCGAAAATCAGGGCACCGGAGCCGGTGACGTCGCCGAACAACAGCCCGATCAGGAACGAGGTGCCGCCGCTATAGATCATGTTGCGCGTGTTGTCGCGATGACTGACATGACCGAGCTCATGCGCAAGCACGCCCGCGATCTCGTCCGGGTCGTTCGCCCGCGCCAATAGTCCGTTGAACAAATAGACTTTGCCGCCTGGCAGTGCGAAAGCGTTCGGAACCGGCGTATTCAATACGGTCGCCCGCACCGGCGTGTCGAAGCCGGCGGCGTTCGAGATTTCCTTCGTCAACTTGTTGAAGGCGATGCTTCCGGCGACACTGCTGCATGTCTTGCCGCCGAACATGGCCCCCATTTGCCCTTCAGCAGCGTCGCCGATGCGGCGCTCCAGCGCACTCGGCACCAGCGGCGCGAGACGGTCCGCGGCCAGCGGCAGCCCGAACCAGATCACGGCGACGATCGATACGGTCGCGGCCACCGACCAGCCGACGATCGTGGCGACGCCATGCCGGCCGACCGCATTGTCGTTCAGATGCGGACACCGGGCACTCAGTGTGGCGCCAAGCGCGGCATCACGAACTTCGAGCCGTGCCAGCGACGGCGCGGTCACACAACTCAGGCGCAAGATACCGGCAACCCCGTCGGCGCGGCGGATGTCCGCAAACGGCCAGGTCGCAAGCGTCGTCCCGTTCTCGGTGATTTCGAGCCCGTCCTTGAACACCAACTCCACCGAATGGCGGCGGCTCGACGTGCCGTCATAAAAGACAGAAGCGCCCCCTGGCTGGGCCGCTGCCGGAATGGTTTCCGGTTCACGATCCGGCATCTCACTAGAATCCGACGACATCGAGGCCGTTGGCAAAACCTTCGCCCAGTGCATCGGCGAGTTCGCCTTTGGCGGCGACATTGGCGGCCGCTTCCAGGCGGAAGGCGGTCGCGGATGCAGCTACCCTCGCCCAGACGTCGCGCAGCAGATAAATCCGCAGCACGATATTCATCGCGAGAATAAGGCCGAGATAGCCGATGCCGAAGACCACCATCATCGCCGTGCTCGCACGGAGCCGATCACCAAGATGAGATAGATCGCCAAAGCCAAGAATCCAGAAGCTGCAAGCGACGATAAAGGCAGCGAATAGCAGGACAACAAGAACAAACCAGCCGATGACCTTCCAGTAGAGACCGCACAAAGCGCCTGACGAGAGATCCGATTCAAACGAGACCTCGCCAAAACGAATGCCCGAAATCCACCAGCGCCATTCGACGGCTTTGAAGGCGCCATAGACGAACGGCAAACCGACTATCCAGACCAGGATCACCAGACCGAACACGCGGCTTTGCGCAGCAGGCAATCTTTGACCGGCGTTCATAACCAATAGCGCGAGCCCAATGATGATCGGGGAAAGCGCCATCAGCCACCATTTCCAGCCGCGCTTGAACAGTTCCGATCCACGTCCTTCAAAGCTGCCTTGCAGATCGCCGTAATAACAATGCCGCATCTTGTAGCGTTCGAGTGCGGCCTCACGCCACGGCAATACCGCGCCGAGCGTAAGCCCCGTCAGTAATGCCCACCCTGCGGCCCGGATCGCATAGGCCCAGCCGGACCCGTCCATCCAGAAACGCACCCCACGCCACACCGTGCGGGTGAGGCGATAGCGCCGCGCGCGATAGATCGCGAACTGGCCGAACAGATAGAAGAACAGGAACAGCGGAAAGCTGGCAAAGGCCTTGGCGCGCTCGGCTTCGATGCCGATGAGGAAATAGGCGAGATAAATCGGCAACAGGATCGCCAGCGCGAACAGAAATCCAATCAGCAATTCGCGGCCACGTCCGGTGTATTCCGGCGCGTCACCATCAAGCGAGGTATGCGACCATAGATGACGTCGGATGTCTGTGGCGAGCCAGAACCGGTAAAAGCCGAAGGTGATCAGTTCCAGCCCGGTGCCGCGTTCAACCAATCCACGGAATTGGCCGCGATCTCCGGAAAAAACCGCCTTTACCGACGATGCCGGCAACGGCGGTGGAAAATGCGGCACCGAACCCATCTCGTTCACGAATGCGCCCCTCAAGAAAAAGCGGGCGCTAGCGGTCCCACCGTACTAGTGAAACCTTGGATTGAGCCAATGTCAACGCTCGCGCGCCGTTCCCAGTTAATCCGCCTTTAAGCCGACTTCTCGAAAAGTTCGCGGCCGATCAGCATGCGGCGGATTTCGGAGGTGCCGGCGCCGATTTCATAAAGCTTGGCGTCGCGCAGCAGCCGCCCGGTAGGGTAATCATTGATATAGCCGTTGCCGCCGAGCAACTGGATCGCATCCAGCGCGCATTGTGTCGCTTTTTCGGCGGCATAAAGGATGGCGCCGGCCGCATCCTCGCGCGTGGTCTCGCCGCGGTCGCAGGCCTTCGCCACCGCATAGACATAGGCGCGCGAGGCATTCATCGTCGTATACATGTCGGCGAGTTTGCCTTGCACTAGTTGAAAACTGCCGATCGGCTGACCGAACTGCTTGCGCTCGTGCACATAAGGCAACACCACGTCCATGCAGGCCTGCATGATGCCGAGCGGCCCGGCCGCCAGCACCGCGCGCTCGTAATCGAGACCTGACATTAGGACATTGACGCCGCGGCCGACCTGGCCGAGCACGTTCTCCTCCGGCACCTCGCAGTTGTCGAATACGAGCTCGGCGGTATCCGAGCCGCGCATGCCGAGCTTGTCGAGCTTTTGCGCGGTGGAAAATCCCTTCATGTCCTTTTCGATGATGAACGCCGTGATGCCGCGCGGACCCGCGGCCGGATCGGTCTTGGCATAGACCACCAGCGTCTCGGCGACCGGAGCATTGGTGATCCACATCTTGGAGCCGTTGAGGACATAACGATCGCCCTTCTTCTCGGCGCGCGTCATCATCGACACCACGTCGGAGCCGGAACCGGGTTCCGACATCGCGAGCGCACCGACGTGTTCGCCGGAAATCAGTTTTGGCAGATATTTCTGCTTCTGCGCGGCGGTGCCGTTGCGCCTGAGCTGATTGACGCAGAGGTTGGAATGCGCCCCGTAGGAAAGACCAACCGACGCCGACGCCCGCGAAATCTCTTCCATCGCCACGCAATGTTCGAGATAGCCTAAACCAGAGCCGCCATATTCCTCCTCGACCGTAATCCCGTGCAAACCGAGCGCGCCGAGCTTCGGCCAGAGATCAATCGGAAATTGGTTGGTCTTGTCGATCTCGGCGGCGCGGGGCGCGATCTCGTTATTCGAGAAATCATGCACAGTCTCGCGCAGCGCATCCGCGGTCTCGCCGAGATCGAAATTGAACATCCGGTACGCATTGGGAATCATGACGGGCGGCCTCCGGCAAAATCAGACTTTGTTTCAAACTATGCCTTAATCCTCGAACCTCACCTTGTCACGGGCGACAAAGGTGAGGAAGGCATTGTGTGTGGCATGCCATGGCAGCTCAACGCCAAATCCGTCAAAACTGTCTCTTGCCCAAAGCTGCGCAAGGGGATGTAATTTGGTCACCAATACCCACCTTCCGACTCAACGGAGGGGGCACTTCCAGGGAAGAGCCGCATGAACATCCAGACATCGCCCGGCCAGCAAGAACTTCTGCGCGCAGCCCGCGAGGCCGCCTATTCCACGCCGCTGGCGGATTTTCATCCCGGCGCGCCGCAATTGTTCCGCAACGATACGCTGTGGCCCTATTTCGAGCGGCTTCGGAAGGAAGAGCCGGTGCATTACTGCACCAAGTCGCCGATCGAACCCTATTGGTCGGTCACCAAATACAACGACATCATGCATGTCGACACCAACCACGGCATCTTCTCGTCCGACGTGTCGTTGGGCGGCATTTCGATCCGGGACGTTCCATCAGGCTATGACTGGCCGAGTTTCATCGCGATGGACCAGCCCCGGCATTCGGCGCAGCGCAAGACGGTGTCGCCGATGTTCACGCCGACGCATCTGGATCAACTCGCGATCCTGATCCGCGAACGCACCGGCAAGGTGCTGGATTCGCTGCCGCGCAACGAGACCTTCAACTTCGTCGACCTGGTTTCGATCGAGCTGACCACGCAGATGCTGGCGACGCTGTTCGATTTTCCGTTCGAGGAGCGGCGCAAGCTGACGCGCTGGTCGGATGTCTCGACCGCACTGCCGAAGGGCGGCATCGTCGATTCCGAGGAACAGCGTCGCGCCGAGATGGACGAATGCGCGGCCTATTTCACCAAACTCTGGAACGAGCGCGTCAATGTCGAACCGCGCAACGATCTGATCTCGATGATGGCGCACAACGAGGCGACGCGCTACATGGAGCCCGACAATCTGATGGGGAACATCATTCTCCTGATTGTCGGCGGCAACGACACCACCCGGAACACCATGAGCGGCTCGGTGCTGGCGCTGAACGAAAACCCCGACCAGTATCAGAAGCTGCGCGACAATCCGGCGTTGATTGATTCCATGGTACCGGAAGTCATTCGCTGGCAGACGCCGCTCGCTCATATGCGCCGCACCGCGCTGGTCGACACCGAGCTCAACGGCAAGAAAATCCGCAAAGGCGACCGCGTCGTGATGTGGTATGTCTCCGGCAACCGCGACGAAGAAGTTATCGAGCGGCCCGATGAGTTCATCATAGACCGGGCGCGCCCGAAGATCCATTTGTCGTTCGGCTTCGGTATCCACCGTTGCGTCGGCATGCGGCTCGCCGAGCTGCAACTGAAGATCGTCTGGCAGGAGATATTGAAGCGGTTCGAGCGGATCGAGGTGGTCGGTGAACCGAAGCGGGTCTATTCCAGCTTCGTGCGCGGCATCGAGTCCTTGCCGGTGCGCATACCTGCTTAAACCCGCCTGTACCCTCTTGAACGCGGCTCCGGACCCGCCTATCCCGAGTAGGCGGGCGGCGGCCCGTGGGACAATGGACCTCCGAGCCGAGAACCGATGACAACACCCGACCACGACGAACATTCCGACATCCGCGACGCCGTCGCCAAGCTCTGCGCGCAATTCGGAGGCGAATACTGGCGCAAACTCGATCGCGAGATGGCCTACCCCAAGGCGTTCGTCGATGCGCTCACGGAGTCCGGCTACCTCTCGGTGCTCATCCCCGAGGAATATGGCGGTGCCGGCCTGAAACTATCGGCTGCAACCGCCATCCTGGAGGAGATTCACCGCGCCGGCTGCAACGCCGGCGCCTGCCACGCCCAGATGTACACCATGGGCACGGTGCTTCGGCACGGCAGCGCGGCGCAGAAGGCCCAATGGCTGCCGAAGGTCGCCAGCGGCGAGTTGCGGCT
>DATHPL010000035.1:0-14140 GCA_035483915.1 Bradyrhizobium sp. | reverse complement strand
TGATTGGCGCTCTTGGCCTGCGCGTCGAACGACACCAAAATATCGAAGGGAAGCTTGTGCACATCCGCCATCGCCTCGATCTGCGATTGAGCCGCTTCCGGCAACGGCGAATTTGGTGCGGGGTGCAGTTGCTCGTTGAGCCAGCGCTCGACGCCGACGGCTTGCAGATGCGCCGCACTTGACGCGCTGATGCCGAAGGTCAGGCGATCGAGGAGGATCAGGTCATGCGGCGTCAGATCGGCCGCGTTGGCTATGGTGATTTGTGCGCCCATGGCCATGACGGCGCAATGTAAGAGAATGCGCGTCAGGCCACGGCCGAACAGGCTTAAATCGTTGGGTTCCATCGAATGAAGCTCGTCATGCGAATCCTCGAACCCTTGCGAAAACGCGATGCCGCAAAAGGCCAGCTAATCTGACTCGTCACGCATGAATAGGCTCTGAACAAATAGCGATAAATCGTGGCGAAAAAGATCGGTCAAAAAGATTCATGGCGGAAAGGATTACCTTGCCGCCATGTGGCAGCTTCGAGGCTGGTCGCGGCCTCATGGTTCGAGACGCCGCGCAAGAGACGCGGCTCCTCACCAGAGGGTACAGGTCAAATCCTGAACGCCGGCCGGCCTCATCCCGAGGCGGCGCGACGCGCCGTCTCGAGGGATGGATCAGATCGATTATTGCGCAACCTTGAAGTCGCGCTCGTCGTAAAGCGCGCCGCCGATCGGCTGAAGTTCCTCGCGGAAAGTGCGCGCGGTCTTGCCCGAAACCCAGGCATTCTTGTCGGCCTGCGACTTCCAGGCCTCGATGACCGTGAAATGATTCTTGCGGTTCGCCTGCACGACATCGTCAAAGCGCAAGTTGCCAGGTGCTGCGCGGCCGGCCTCGACGAAGGCCTTCACCTTGGCCGTTCCCGGCTCGAGCTGGGTCGGAATCACGTCGACATGGGTCAGGCCCACAACCGATTGTCCATTGGTCGGCTTTGACGGGCCAACCGCCTGGTCGGCGTGGATGCGCTCGTCGTAAGCAGCACTTCGCAATGGATCGAGCGCGGCGCGAAACTTGGTGACGGGATCGGTCGACGCAAAGGCCTGCTTGTCGGCCTGCGACTGCCATCGCTCGACCAGCGCGAAATGAGCGGGATCGGAAATCCGCTGAAGCGCGGTGATCTCGAGCGCGCCCTTTGCTTTCCGCGCTTCCGCGGCGTAGCCGAGAATCAGTTTTCTGCCCTCGGACGCCTTGGCCGGCGCGACTTCGGTATAGGTCACGATGGTGACGGGCTGAGCGGCGTCTTGCGCGCTGGCCGTTACGCCGGCCGAAACAAGACCGGCCACGACAGCCGCCAGAAAAGAACGATGCATCTACTATTTCCTCCAGAAATGACGGATGCTCGTTTGAGAGGCATCCTTTGAGACGTCTAGACTCCAGCCGCGGTACAAGTCTGCTCCCTCGCCCCGCTTGCGGGGAGAGGGTTGGGGTGAGGGGGAGTTTTCAAGAGGACAGTCTATGGAAAGTCCCCCTCACCCGTAACGCATCTACCGATGCGTTACGACCTCTCCCCGCAAGCGGGGAGAGGTGAAGCGAACTTCAACTCCCTACGGCTTGGCCCGCCATCTTGACCGCACGGAACAGGCCGGCGTCAAGCCTCGGGGTATGGGGCGGCCTTAATAAAATGCAGGGAAAACTGCGCGCCGCCCATCACCCGCCTTTCGACCTCGATGCTGGCGCCGTGCAATTCGGCGATGCGCTGCACGATCGACAGACCCAGCCCCGAGCTTCCCTGGTGGTTACGATCGCGCCGCCAGAAGCGGCGGAAAATCAGCTCACGCTCTTCATCCGGAATGCCGGGGCCGCGATCCTGCACCGTGACCGTGCCGTTATCCTGGACGACGAATTCCACCACGGTGTCTTTCGGGGCGTGGCGTATGGCGTTTTCGGCGAGGTTGCGGATTGCCCGCTTGATCATCTCGGCATTGCCCTTGACGAGAACCGGCGCGGTCGCTCCCAACAGCGCGATTTCGCGGCCCTGTTCAAGCGCGAGCGGCGCGACGAAGCCGGCGACTTCGGCGCTGGCGGCTTGCAGATCGGCGACCTCCGCGGGGTCGATCGCAAAAGCCTCGAGCTCGGCGATGTCGAGCAGCTGGCCGACCACCCGGCTCATCGCCTCGATGTCCTGACGCAACGCCTTGGCAACGCCGGGATTGTCGAGCGTCTCCACACGGGTGCGCAGGATGGACAACGGCGTACGCAGTTCGTGGGCCGCATCCGCGGTGAATTCGCGCTGCAGGCGGAAGCCTTCGTCGAGGCGATCGAGCGCCTTGTTGATCGCGGACACCAGTGGCCGGACCTCGGTCGGAATTTCCTGCAACGGCAAACGAATGTCAGTGCGCGCGGGCGTGATGTGCTGGGCGGTTTCGGACGCCTGGCGCAGCGGCAGCAGCGCGCGGCGGAAAATCGCGATGTCGATGACGAGAAGCACCAGCAGGATCGGCAGCGTGATCCAGCCGACATGCCGGTAAAAGTCCTCGACGATGTCGTCGATGAGAACGTCGCTGTTGGCGAGGTCTTCGGCCGCCTGCACCCACACCGTCTTGCCGCCGATCGAACGGCGCACGCTGGCGCCGGAGATGGCGGCCTCGCCAATGCGGGTCTCCAGGAACTGCACCGTGCCTGCGCGCGGATCGGCGGCGAAGATCGGCGCGTTGTTGGCAAGCGAGGAAAACAGCGTTTTGCCGGCATCGTCGATCACGGCATAGGAATATCGTCCATAGGGCTGCGAATAAAACCCCTGAAGGTTCGGCGGCAAAGCGAGCGAAAGGCGGCCGTCGGGCTCGAGCACGAGATGCGCGGCGAGCGAGACCGCCTGCTCTTCCATCGCATCGTTATGGATGTTGTTGGTGGCCGCGCTCAATAGCCACGACAGCGCCACCGACATCAGAACCGACGTGATCGCCACCGCGATCACATGCAGGATCACGATGCGCGAGATGATCGAGTCAAACCGGATCACGCTTTTCCTCGGCGATGAGATATCCGACGCCGCGGATGGTGTGGATCGTCACCTTGGCGCCGCGGTCGGAAAGCTGCTTGCGCAGGCGATGGACATAAACCTCGACGGCGTTGGAGGCGACATCGCCGGACAGCCCGAAGATATGATCCTCGACCTGCTTCTTCGAGACCACCCTGCCCTTGCTGCGCATCAGCAGTTCCAGCACCGCGGTCTCGCGCGCCGACAGCATCTGCGGCTGTTCGTCGATCAGCGCCTGCCGGCCGCGCAGGTCGAATTCGAGATTGGCGATGTGCAGGGAGTTGCCGAGCTGCTGACCCGGCCGGCGCAACTGCGCTTCCAGCCGCGCGACCAACTCTTCGAGCGCGAACGGCTTGACCATGTAGTCGTCGGCGCCGCTGCGCAGGCCCGAGACACGGTCCTGCAAGCCGCCGCGCGCGGTGAGCACCAGCACCGGCGTCGAATCCTTGCGATGGCGCAATTCGCGCAACACCGCGAGCCCGTCGCCGTCGGGCAAACCGAGATCGAGAATGACGGCCGCATAGGTCGTGGTCATCAGCACGGTGCGGGCTTCCGCCGCGGTCGCGAGCAGGTCGACCTCATAGCCGGCCGTCCGCAGGCCCTTGGCGAGCAGCTCGGACAGTGTCGCATTGTCCTCGACAACCAATAGACGCATGGCGCGGCCCATTGCGGGGAATTCTCACCGCCAGCTTTGCGGCCTTTTGCGGCAATCGACAAGCATGCAAACGCTCGCGGGGTTAACGGGAACCGTCTGCCGTAAGCCTGATGTAAGAATTTTCGCTATTTCGAAAGCTGTTTGCGCAGAATTTCGGTGAGTTTTTCAGGCCCGGTCTGCGGCGGCATGAAGCCGAGATATTCGCCGCCTCTCCCCATCAAATAGATGACCCCGGTGTGGTCGATCGCATAGTCGCCATCGCCCGTTCCCGGCACCTTCGCGTAAAACGCCTTGTAGGCGTTGGCGACCTTTCGGATCTGTTCCGGCGTCCCGGTCAGCCCGATCAGGCTCTTGTGAAATGCCCGGACATATTCCGCCAGCACCTTCGTGTCGCGTTCGGGGTCGACCGTGATGAAGATCGGCTGCACGCCGTCGGCCGCAGGCCCCAGCGCGTCGAGTGCCTGCGTGATCGCCATCAGGTCGGCCGGGCACACATCGGGACAGAACGTGTAACCGAAATAGACGATCATCAGTTTGCCGCGAAAATCGCTGTCGCTGCGCGTGCGGCCATTTTGATCCGTGAGCGTGAACGGACCGCCGACCGTGCCGCGACCGTACATCAGATCGTCCATCATCCGCGCGGCCGCGGCTTGATCGGGCGGGGTGTCTTCCGCCCTCGTCGCATCGACCGAAATGACAAACGCAAACAGCGCGGCGATCAGACGCCACGCCTTCGCGCTCGTACGACGCTTCATGGCTACGGGTCAGATGCCGAAGGTGATGCGGGTGCCGGTCGTGGTGGTCAGCACCTTGCCCGGCATCTGCCGCTGCGCTTCCAGAGTGAAGTTGAGCCCGCTGCAATGCATGGGTATCACGACATCCGGATTGAGCTTGCCGATCTCGGCGACGACCTGCGTCAGGTAATCCGCCGGCGCCGGCCCGAGGTGGAAGCCACCCATGATCGCATGCACCTTCTCGATGCCGGAGACTTCCATCGCCTGCCGCACCGAGTTGACGATGCCGACATGGCCGCAGGAAGAGATGACGATCAGGCCCTTGTCCTTCAGATTGAAGCAGGTCGCATGCTCGTGGATGTGCTCGTCGGGCACGATCTTGCCTTCCATTTCGGCCGGCAAATAGTGGCTCCAGTTGCAGCCCGCGCCGTCCTTGAGCTTGAACTCGACCATCGAGTTCGGCAGCACTTTTTCGATCGAGTTGCGCTTGATCCTGCCGGTCGTGAACGCCACGTCGGAAATCACGGTCGGCGTTTCGCACAACATGACCTTGACGTCGCGCTTGGCGAGATCGCGGCGGTCGAGCATGCCGTAGTCGCTCAAGTCGCCCGATCCGTTCCGGGCGTAGCGCTGGCAGAAATTGTCTTCGCCGCCGGCATACATCGTAAGGTCGGCGGGCATCGATTTGCGGTGCTTGTCGAGGAAACCCATCATGCCGCCGAGATGATCCCAATGTCCGTGGCTCATGATCAGCACGTCGATCTTGGAAGGATCGACTTTCAATAGCTCCATGTTGCCGTTGATGGCCTCGGGCGTCCAACCGTAGTCGAGCATCAACGTGCGTTTGATATCGCCGCGCTGCGGCTCCAGAAACAGCGACAGTCCCCATTCGCTGTGCAACGGCAACATCGAATTCGCCGAGCGGCCGGGTTCGGCTTTCACGCCGGCGACTTCGGCCGGCTTGAAATAGATATCGGTCGCGCTATCGACCAAAACCCGCACGCTGAGCTTGTCGATAACAGGCACTTCAATCGGACCGGCCTTGGCGAGTTCGATACAGGAAAATCCGCCTGTGGCGGCGGCAGCAAAACCGGCTGACATTTTCAGCGCATTGCGTCGATTGATCGGCATTTTTCGTTTCCCCAGAGGTCGCCGGCCGACAATAGAGGGCCGCAAGGCCGGTGTGTCAACGCCAACGGCTGCGCTTAACTGTCTCGCATGGTGACCGCGCCAGTGGCCGCGTGGTATTGCGTGGAATGATCCAACTCCGGAACAACGCCATGAAGCCATCCACTTCGCCCGACGCCACAGCCGCGAAAGAACGCGGATCGATCGGCGAAGTGTTCGCGGCCTTTCTCAAATTGGGCCTGACGTCCTTCGGCGGCCCGGTCGCCCATCTCGGCTATTACCGGCAAGAGCTGGTGATCCGGCGACGATGGCTCGATGAAGCGACCTTTGCCGATCTTGTCGCGCTTTGCCAGTTTCTGCCGGGCCCGGCATCGAGCCAGGTCGGCTTTTCCTTGGGCGTGCTGCGCGGCAACGGGCTCCTTGGCGGACTGGCGGCGTGGCTGGCCTTCACCCTGCCCTCCGCCGTGATCATGTTCGCCTTCGCGCTGGGTGCTGCGCATTTCACCGGGCCGGTCGCTGAAGGTTTTCTGCACGGGCTGAAGCTTGTTGCAGTTGCCGTGGTGGCGCAGGCGGTCTGGGGCATGGCGCAAAGCCTGGCACCGGATCGCCCGCGCGCGGCCATCGCGATCGCAGCACTTTCGGTCGTCGTCTCATTTGCGGGATCGCTGGCACAGATTGCGGCGATCGTGCTCGGCGCGGTTCTCGGCCTGTGGCTTTGCCGCGGCGAGGTTGCCGCCGTATCCGGCCGGCTGAACTTTCCGGTGACGCGCTTGAGTGGCGGCATCGCGCTTTGTTTCTTTGCGGCGCTATTGCTGGCGACGCCGATCGCGGCGGCGGCGATGGGCTCGCATGGGCTCGCCGTGTTCGACGCTTTCTACCGTTCCGGCTCGCTGGTGTTCGGCGGCGGCCATGTCGTGCTGCCGCTGTTGCAGGCCGAGGTGGTGACGCCCGGCTGGGTCAGCAACGAGGCGTTTCTCGCCGGCTACGGTCTGGCCCAGGCCGCGCCGGGACCGGTGTTTACGTTTGCCGCCTATCTCGGCGCTGTCATGAACACGCCTCCGAACGGACTGGCGGGTGCAACGATTGCGCTGGTCGCGCTGTTGCTACCGGGCATGCTGCTGGTCTATGGCATGCTGCCGTTCTGGGATAGCTTTCGCACCCGACCCGCCGCACAGGCAGCGATGCGCGGCACCAATGCCGCCGTGGTCGGCATCCTCGGCGCCGCCCTTTACAATCCGGTCTGGACCAGCGCCGTCATAACCCCGCGCGACTTTGCGCTCGCGCTTGTGGGTTTCCTGCTGCTGACGGTCTGGAAGCTGCCGTCATGGGTAGTGGTCGCCCTGATTGCAGGGGCCGGGACACTGTCGTCGCTCATTTGATTAAGCAAGCCGTGAGAGGGCATGGCCGCTTTCCCGCAAGATGGATTGAACGATCCATCCTCGCCAATTATCGTGCCTGCGTATGAGAACATCCGATTCAATCAAGCCTCACCTTTTGCCGGCGCTCCTTGCCGTTTTGGCCACAATAACCACGATCGGCGCGGTGCTTCCCGCGTTCGCCCAGGCCAATTATCCGAATCGTCCGGTCCGCTTGGTCGTGCCGTTTGCGGCCGGCGGCGTCGCGGATTCGACCGCGCGCATCGTCGCCGAAAAACTCGCCGAAAAGCTCAAGCAACGCTTTTACGTCGAGAATCAACCCGGCGCCGGCGGCATCACCGCGGCGCGCACGACGCTGGGCGCGGCCGCTGACGGCTACACGCTAATCATGCTGACCAACGGCACCGCGGTCAGCGTGTCGCTGTTCGAGAAACTGCCGTTCGATCCGGTAAAGGATTTCACGCCGGTCTCGAGTCTTGGATTTTTCGATTTCGCGTTCGTCACCAGCGCCTCCTCCGGATTCAAGACGCTGGCCGAATTCATCGCTGCCGCCAAGGCCAAGCCGGGCGCGCTCAACGTCGGCACCATCAATGTCGGCTCGACGCAAAACCTCTCCGCCGAACTGTTCAAGACATCAGCCAATATCGACTTCACGCTGGTACCGTTTCGCGGCAACCACGAAGCTGAAGTGGCGCTGTTGCAGGGTAATGTAGCGCTCGTGGTCGACAGCTACTCGGTCCTCCAGGGCAACATCGCCGACGGTAAACTCAAGGCGCTCGCTTCCTCCGGCGCGGTGCGATCGGAATCGACGCCGGAGCTAGCCACCGTGCAGGAAAGCGGCGTCGCCGAATACGATGTAGTGTCCTGGAACGCGCTGTTTGCCCGCACCGACACGCCGCCCGAAGTCATCAAGACGCTGAACGCCGCGTTGCAGGACATCCTGGCCGATGCCGAGACCAAAAAGAAAATGCTCGCGCTCGGCATCGAGGCCAAGGCCGGCACGCCGGAGGCGATCGAACAACGCCTCACCTCCGACATCGAGAAATGGCGAGCCGTGATCGAGAAGGCGAAAATTCCCAAGCAATAAAATTCGCCCCACAAAAATTCGTCCAGGAGAGAGACGCCCATCATGACCACCCCCTCCACCGATCCCAAGCAATGGAATGTCGGTCTGATCGGCTATGGCGAAGTCGGCCGCATTCTTGCGGAGGACCTGCGCAAGCAGGAGATCAAGGTCGCGGCTTACGACATCAAGCTTCGCAGCGACCAAAGCGGCGGCGCCTTGCGCGACCACGCCGGGCAACACGGCGTGACACTGACCGCCTCGCATGCCGACCTCGCCGCGCAATCGGATTTCATCGTCTCGGCGGTGACCGCGAGCCAGGCCGTGCCGGTGGCCAAGGCCTGCGCGGCCGCCGTCAAGCAAGGCGCATGGTATCTCGACTTCAACTCGGCCTCGCCCGGCGCGAAACAACGTGCTGCCGCACTGATCGATGCCGCCGGCGGGCATTATGTCGAAGGCGCAGTCATGACATCAGTACCGCCCTATCGCATCAAGGTGCCGCTGTTGCTCGGCGGTAGCGACGCCGCGGCGCTGGCACCGCAGCTCGCAGAATTGGGGTTCGTCCCCAAGGTCGCGAGCGACAAGCTCGGTGTCGCGTCCGCGGTGAAGATGTGCCGCAGCGTGATGATCAAGGGCCTTGAGGCGATGGTGATCGAAAGCTTCACCACCGCGCGCGCCTATGGCGTGGAGGACGCGGTGCTGGCCTCGCTGAAGGAAACCTTTCCCGGCATCGACTGGGAGAAGCAAGGCGCCTATTTTTTCCAGCGCGTGATCGAACATGGCCGGCGCCGCAGCGAAGAGGTGCGCGAAGTCGCCGAGACCGTGCGCGAGGCCGGCCTGACACCGTGGTCGGCGCAGGGCACCGCCGAGCGCCAGGCCTGGGTGGCGGATCTCGCCGACGAAGGCCTGTTCGGGGAACGTGGGACAAAAGGTTTTGCGCGCGAGAGCAATTGGCGTACCGAGGCGGATCGGATTCTGGCGTCGATCAAATCGAAGACGAAAACTGAAGTGGAATAAACGCGCGCTGTGGCCGCAGCGTTCATCCCTCCCCCTTGTGGGGAGGGACGGCCTGAGCAAAGCGAAGGCCAGGGTGGGGGTTCCTCAAACTACCCCCCACCCGGCTCATCGTTCGCATTCGCTCACGATGTTCCACCCTCCCCACAAGGGGGAGGGATAAAGAAACGCCCGCGAACAGAAGAAAGCCGCACATGCCATTCGAAAAAACACCGGGCTGGCTCGACTGGTATGCTGGTCCCTCAAAGCCGCGCTTCAAATTGCCTGAAGGTGCGGTCGATACGCATTGTCATGTGTTCGGCCCCGGAGCCGAATTCCCTTTCGCGCCCGAGCGAAAATATACGCCGTGCGACGCTTCGAAAGCGCAGCTGTTTGGCTTGCGCGATCATCTCGGCTTTGCACGCAATGTCATCGTGCAGGCGACCTGCCACGGCGCCGACAATTCGGCTGTGGTCGATGCGCTTGCCGCGGCGCGGGGACGAGCGCGCGGGATTGCGACGGTGAAGCGTAGCGTCAGCGATGCGGAACTGCAGGCGTTGCACGCGTCTGGTGTTCGCGGCGTGCGTTTCAACTTCGTCAAGCGGCTGGTGGACTTCACGCCGAAGGATGAGCTGATGGAGATTGCGGGGCGCATCGCCAAACTCGGCTGGCACGTCGTGATCTATTTCGAGGCGCTGGACCTGCCGGAGCTGATCGATTTTTTCACCGCATTGCCGACGACGGTGGTGGTCGATCACATGGGGCGGCCGGACGTCACCAAGGGGGCGGACGGGCCGGAATTTAACCGGTTCGTGAATTTCATGGAGCACCACAAAAACGTGTGGTCGAAGGTCAGTTGCCCGGAACGGTTGTCGGTTTCGGGGCCTCCCGCGCTCAATGGCGAGCAAGCGGCCTACCGCGACGTCGTGCCCTTTGCCCGGCGCCTGGTCGAGACATTTCCCGACCGCGTTCTATGGGGCACGGACTGGCCACATCCCAACTTGAAGGGCCACATGCCCGACGATGGCCTTCTGGTCGACTTTATTCCGCACATTGCGACCACACCCGAGCGGCAACAAAGGCTGCTCGTGGGTAATCCGATGCGGCTTTATTGGCCGGAAGAAGCCCGATAACGCAGAGTTCAGTGCACCGTTTCGAAGCGGTATTCCTCACCCTCATCGCCCAGCGACATGATGGTATAAAGCCGCTGCAATTCTTCCTCGAGGTGCTCATTGACGAGCATCAGCGCTTCAAGCGCCCCCCGCATGTTGCCATCGCAAGATGCTATGATTTTTTCGATAGCAACTTCAGTCCGCTTGTACGCCATTGGTAATCCCCTACTGAACACCCGCATGCCCATATCTGTGGTTGATTGGGGCAAAATTCGGCGTCGCAAGCGATCATTTAATGGCGTGCCGGAGTTTTCCCCCGTCGTTTAGGAATGGCTCTTTATGCCTCGATTTGGACATCAATCCGGGACCTGAGCACGGCAAAACGTGGGGGAATAAGCCGGCCGATCAGGCGGCCACCGCGAGGCCCCGCGGGCTGACCACATATTCCTTCAGGACGTTGTCCTTGGCGTCGACTTCAACCAGAGATACGTCATAGGTCCAGAGATCGGCGAGATGCTGCAGGACGCGCCGGGCGTCGGTCTCGTTCAGCGTGGCGCCCTTGACCACGACATGGCGCAGCATCAGCCGGCGATCGCCGGCGAGATCGACATCGACCACTTCGATATTGGGATCGATATGACCGACATCATATTGCCGCGCGAGTTCGCGGCGAATGCGGCGATAGCCGCGCGCATCGTGGATCGCATCGACCTTGATGCCTTCCGTGAATTCGGGATCGTCGTGCAGGTGAAACATGCGCCAGCTTCGCATCAGCTTCGGTGACAGGAACTGGCTGATAAAACTCTCGTCGCGGTAATTGGCCCAGACCTGGCGCAGCACGCCCATGACGTCGTTACGGCCGGCGATGTCCGGAAACCATTCGCGATCCTCGTCGTCGGGATCGGTGACGATGCGCTCGATGTCCTGCATCATCGCAAAGCCTAGCGCATAGGGATTGAAATCGGAGAAGCGCTGATCGTCGAACTCGGGCTGGAACACCACATTGGTGTGGGATTGCAGGAATTCGAGGAAGTTGCCGTCGGAGAGCCGGCCCTGCTGATGCAGGCGGTTCATGATGCGGTAGTGCACGTAGGTCGCGGTGCCCTCGTTCATGACCTTGGTCTGGCTCTGCGGATAGAAGTATTGCGCGATGTGACGCACGATCCGCAACAATTCGCGCTGCCAGGGCTGTAGCCGCGGCGCGGTCTTTTCCAGGAAGTAAAGAATGTTTTCCTGCGGCAGCCCCAGCAAACTGCGGCGCCGCTCGGTGTTGAGGATCTCGGTGGTCTTCGCAGGTCCCGTCGGAACGGTGCGCCACAGATCGTTGAACACGCTCTGCTCGTGCTCGCGGCGCTCGCGTGCGCGCTTTTCCTCGGAACGAAGATCGAGATTCTTCTTGCCGGGATAGCGGTCAATGCCATGCGACATCAGGGCATGCGCGGCATCGAGCGTCATTTCGACGGCGAGCCGCCCATGGCGCTCCTCGCAACTGGCGACATAGCCCTTGGCGAAATCCAGATAATCGAGGATGCCGTCGGCATCGGTCCATTGCCGGAACAGGTAGTTGTTCTTGAAGAAGTGGTTGTGGCCGAAGGCGGCGTGCGCGATCACCAGCGTCTGCATGGTCGCGGTGTTTTCTTCCATCAGATAGGAAATGCAGGGCGAGGAATTGATCACGATCTCATAAGCGAGACCCATCAGCCCCTTGCGATAGAAGGTTTCGTGGTGGGCGAAGCGCTTGCCGAACGACCAGTGCTTGTAGAACAGCGGCATGCCGGACGAGGAATAGGCGTCCAGCATCTGCTCGGCGGTGATGATCTCGATCTGGTTCGGATAGGTGTCGAGACCAAGCTCGCCGTGCGCGATCTCCTCGCAGGCATCGTGGATGCGCTGCAATTGCCGGAAATCCCAATCGGCGCCTTCGAACAGGCGCTCGGACGTCGCGGTCATGGCGCGGCTTTCTCCTGGTTTCGGCGGCGCTGGAACAGATCGTGGAACACCGGGAAGATTTCGCTGCGGTTTGAGACCTTGCGCATCGAGAGCGGCGCGCCTTCGCTGCGCAGGCGCTGGTACAGCGTCCAGAGCGAGGAGTCCGGCATCTCGAAGGTCGAGCCGGACGACTCGCCGACTTCGAGATAGGCAAAGAACTGGCTCACGGGCAGGATGTTTTCCGTCAGCAGCCGCCCGGTGAGCGCGCTGTCGGAGATCGAGTTGTCGCCGTCGGACGCCTGTGCCGCATAGATGTTCCAGTCGGCGGGACGGAAGCGGGAGCGCACGATGTCGCTCATCGCCTGTAGCGCGCTCGACACCATGGTGCCGCCGGAGGCCGGGCCGTGGAAGAAGGTCTCCTCGTCGACTTCCTCCGCGCGATCGGTGTGGCGGATGAAGACGATCTCGACGTGCCGGTAGCGGCGGGTAAGAAACACGTAGAGCAGCATGTAAAACCGCTTGGCGAGGTCCTTCATGTGCTCTGTCATCGAGCCCGACACGTCCATCAGGCAGAACATCACCGCCTGCGCCACCGGCTTCGGCACGGTATCGAAGCGCCGGAAGCGGATGTCGATCGGGTCAATGAAGGGAATGCGCTTCGCCTTGGCCTTCAGCGCCTCGATCTCGGCCAGAAGTTCAACGCGGCGCGCCTCGTCGGAGCACGTCTCCAGTTCCACTTCCAGCTCGGCAATCGCCTCCGGCCGCGGACGCCTGAGCGCGATACGGCGCGCCAAAGCAAGCTGCACGGTGCGTTTGACCGAGATGTTGGCAGGCGAGCCCGAAGTCGAATAGCCGGCGCGCTGAAGCCCCTCGCTCTCGGCTTCCGCGAGCTTGCGCTTGGCAAGGTCGGGCAATTCGAGATCGTCGAGGAACAGGTTGACGAATTCGTCGCGCGACAGCACGAAACGAAAGTCGTCTTCGCTGTCGCCCTCGCCTGGTTGCGAACCGCGGCCACCGCCGCCCTTCGGGCGCTCGATGATGTCGCCTTCGACGAACTTCTTGTTGCCCGGCAGCACCCGGTCACGCGTGCCGCCTTCGGTGCGGAAACGGGGCTCATGCATCCCGTCGAGCGGGATCGAGACCTCGCCGCCTTCCAGGACATCCTTGATGTCCCGGCCTTCAGAGGTTTTCTTGACGGCGCCCTGAACCAGTGCCTTCGCGCGGCGCAGGAACCTCTGCCGGTTTTCCAGGCTCTTCGAGCCTGGATTCAGGCGCCGATCGACTATGAACATCGCCACTAGTGCCCACTCTCCGAAGTTCGTGTTGCACCTTCAGGAACGTTAGATAGGCAGCTCTGTTGCATCCCGCCTCAGCCGGCTTGTTTCACCCTCATGTACCACTCGACGAGCCTGCGGACCTGGCGCTCGGTATAACCGCGCCCCACCATCCGCGCGACGAAATCGCCGTGCTTCTTTTCGGTCTCGCCGTCCTTCTTCGATCCGAACGAGATCACCGGAAGCAAATCCTCGACTTGCGAGAATATACGCTTTTCGATCACTTCGCGGATCTTTTCGTAACTCGTCCAGGACGGATTCTTGCCGCTGTTCTGTGCGCGCGAGCGTAGCGAGAACTTGACGACCTCGTTGCGGAAGTCCTTCGGGTTGGCGATCCCTGCGGGCTTCTCGATCTTGGTCAGTTCCTGGTTGAGCAGTTCGCGATTGAGCATCTGTCCGGTGTCGGGATCCTTGAAGTCCTGATCCTCGATCCAGGCGTCGGCGTAATCGACGTAGCGGTCGAACAGGTTCTGGCCGTAGTCGGAATAGGATTCCAGATACGCCTTCTGGATTTCGTGACCGATGAACTCGGCATAGCGCGGCACCAGTTCGGCCTTGATGAATTCGAGATAGCGTTTCTCGATTTCCTCCGTCAATTGCTCGCGCCGGATCGCCTGCTCCAGCACATACATCAGATGCACGGGATCGGCGCCGATTTCGGAGGTGTCGTGGTTGTAGGTCGACGCCAGGACCTTGAAGGCGAAACGGGTGGAGACGCCGTCCATGCCCTCGTCGACGCCGGCGGCGTCCTTGTATTCCTGGACGCTGCGCGCCTTGGGATCGCTTTCTTTCAGGCT
>DATHPL010000034.1:0-6846 GCA_035483915.1 Bradyrhizobium sp. | reverse complement strand
TCTCCGATGGCTTGCCGCCGCAGATCTCCATCACGAGCTTCGTGGCCATCTCCAGCCCGGGCAACATGAAGTGCGGATCGACGCCGCGCTCGAAACGGTAGCGTGCGTCGGAATTGATGCCGAGCTTGCGGCCGGTCTGGGCGATGTTGATTTCGTTCCACAGCGCCGATTCGATCAGCACGTCAGTGGTTGCTTCCGAACAGCCGGAAGCTTCGCCGCCCATGATGCCGGCG
The DNA here is from genome assembly GCA_035483915.1 of Bradyrhizobium sp. GTDB lineage: Bacteria > Pseudomonadota > Alphaproteobacteria > Rhizobiales > Xanthobacteraceae > Bradyrhizobium. The sequence continues at coordinate 6,613 of DATHPL010000034.1, read as the reverse complement.
AGCGATTCGACGCCGTGCTCATCCGCGATCACGCACATGGAGCTGTCGAGCGTGTAGGTGCGGCCGTCGAGCGCGAGCAGCGTCTCGCCGTCGCGGCCGCGGCGCACCACCAGATCGCCTTTCACTTTCGCCGCATCGAACACATGCAGCGGTCGCGCGCGGTCGTAGGTCATGAAGTTGGTGATATCGACCAGCGCATTGATCGGCCGCAAGCCGATCGAGGTCAGGCGCTTCTGCAGCCATTCCGGCGAGGCACCGTTCTTGACGCCGCGTACCAGTCGCAGCGCGAAGCCGGGACACAGCTTTTCGTCCTCGACCTTCACTTTCACTGGACAGGGAAACGAGCCCTTGATCGGCTTGATGCCGGGATCCTTGAACTTGCCCATGTCGGCGGCGGCGAGATCGCGCGCGATGCCGTGCACGCCGGTGCAGTCCTGTCGGTTCGGCGTCAGGTTGATCTCGAACATGGGGTCGCCGAGGCTGGCCCACTGGGCGTAGGGTGCGCCGATCGGCGCATCGGCCGGCAGCTCCATGATGCCGTCGTGATCTTCCGAGAGTTTCAGTTCGGCGGCCGAGCACAGCATGCCGCGGCTCTCGACACCGCGGATGGTGCCGATGCCGAGCGTGATGTCCTTGCCGGGAATGTAGGTGCCCGGCGGCGAGAACACGCTGACGAGGCCGGCGCGCGCATTCGGCGCGCCGCAAACGACCTGCACGGGTGCCGCGCCATTGCCGGTCTCGACCATGCAAACCCGCAGCCGGTCCGCATTCGGATGCTGCTCGGCCGAGATCACACGCGCAATCGTGAAGGGCGCGAGTGCCTTTGCCTTGTCTTCAAGGCTCTCGACCTCAAGCCCGATCATCGTGAGCTTGTCGGCGAGCTTTTCGACGCTCTCGTCGGTGTCGAGATGTTCTTTCAGCCAGGAGAGAGTGAACTTCACGCGCTCAGCCCTCCCGCCAGCGTGGGGATATCGAGCGGCTTGAAGCCATAGTGCGAGAGCCAGCGGACGTCGCTGTCGAACAACTGCCGCAAGTCGGACATGCCATATTTCAGCATCGCGATGCGGTCGATACCCATGCCCCAGGCAAAGCCCTGATAGACGTCCGGATCGATGCCGCAGGCGCGCAGCACGTTCGGATGCACCATGCCGCAGCCGAGAATCTCCAGCCAGTCCTCGCCTTCACCGAAGCGGATTTCGCCCTTGTCGCGCCGGCACTGGATGTCGACCTCGAGCGAGGGTTCCGTGAACGGAAAGAACGAGGGACGGAAGCGCATGTTGATGTGATCGACCTCGAAGAAGGCCTTGCAGAACTCGTGCAGGATCCATTTGAGGTGGCCGAGATGCGAGTGCTTGTCGATGACAAGGCCCTCGACCTGATGGAATTGCGGTGTGTGGGTGGCGTCGGAATCGATGCGGTACGTGCGCCCCGGGCAGATCACGCGGATCGGCGGCTTTTGGGAGAGCATCGTGCGCACCTGCACCGGCGAGGTGTGAGTGCGCAACAGCATGCGCGAGCCGTCTTCCTTCGGATTGAAGAAGAACGTGTCGTGCATTTCCCGCGCCGGGTGGCCTTCCGGGAAATTCAGCTTGGTGAAGTTGTAATCGTCGGTCTCGATGTCGGGCCCTTCGGCGACGGAAAATCCCATGTCCGCGAAAATCGCGGTGAGTTCATCCCAGACCTGGCTGAGCGGGTGGATCCGGCCGGCCTCGGCCGGGGTCTCACGGAGGGGAAGGGTGACGTCGATGGTCTCGAAGGCCAGGCGCGCATCGAGCGCGGCCGATTTTAGGACGTCGCGCCGCGCGCTTAAAGCGCCGGTCACCTTGTCCTTAGCGAGATTGATCGCCGCCCCTTGGGTCTTGCGTTCGTCGGGCGACATTTTACCCAAAGTCGCGAGGAGCGCCGAGATCGAGCCTTTCTTGCCGAGCGCCGAGACGCGCACGGTCTCGAGGGCGGCTTCGTCGCCGGCCGCGGCGATCTGGGCGAGGACTTCCTGTTCAAGCGCTGCGAGGTCGGACACGGCTATCAATTTCTCCCGCGGAAATGCGGCTGGTTGTGGCCGCCCCGGGGCCGGAACGTCAAGGCCAAACCTCGAACAAAAGCCTGTTAAGGACCGCGCTGATCGCCCCTTGAACCCTTCGGACCAGCATCGCACCAATAGCCGTTGGATGTATGGAGCCCATGATGCGTCTGGAATTGTCGTCGGCCGTCTTTCTGGCCGTCTTGCTGTCCGCCGGTTCGGTTCCTGCGGCCGCCGAAGACTGTCCGGTCAAATCGTTCGAGATGGCTGGCATCATCGCGACGGTGAACGCCGCATCAAGCTGCGACGCCTCGATGAAAGTGTTCGAGGCCTGCCAGATGGGCTCTACGGCCGACATCCAGTTCGGCGACGCCGTCGAAAAGAAATGCGAGGCTGCGTTTCTCTCCCGGTTGAAAACACCGCAAAAGCGCACCTACCAGGACCAGCTTGGCCGCTGCGATGAAAAATACGCGGACAAGCAGGGGACCATGTGGCGCTCGGCGACGGCGATGTGCCGGGCTGCGGTTTCGCAACGCTATGCGCGCCGGATGGCGAAATAGCGGAGCCGATCAGCTCCGCCGTCTCACCGCGTCAGGCGGCGAGCGCCGCCTTGGCCTTCTCGGCGATCGCCTGGAACGCTGCCGGCTCGTGGATCGCGAGATCCGAGAGCACCTTGCGGTCGACGGTGATGCCGGATTTGGACAGGCCGTTGATAAACACGCTGTAGGTCATGCCGAACGGGCGGACGGCAGCGTTAAGACGCTGAATCCACAGCGCGCGGAAGGTGCGCTTCTTGCGCTTGCGATCGCGGAAGGCATATTGCCCGGCCTTTTCGACCGCGGGCTTGGCGGCCCGGATCGTGTTCTTGCGGCGGCCGTAAAAGCCCTTGGCGGCCTTGTAGACTTTCTTGTGCTTGGCGTGAGAGGTCACACCGCGTTTGACGCGAGCCATGACAGATCTCCTTCATCTCTGAAAATTGAATGACGGTCGCCGCGCGGGACGCGGCGCAGCGGAAGCAGCGCGCGATCAGGCGTTCGGCAGGAAGTATTTCTTGATGTTGTCGCCGTCGGTCTTGAACAGCACGCGGGTGCCGCGGAGCTGTCTGATCTGCTTCTTCGTCCGCTTGATCATGCCGTGGCGCTTGCCGCGCTGGGCGTGCAGCACTTTGCCAGTGGCAGTCACCTTGAAGCGCTTTTTAGCGCCCGACTTGGTCTTCAGCTTGGGCATTTGGCTCTCCTGTTGCCGCAGAAAATCCCGCCAAAAACGGCGCTTTCCCGGCTAAAATGCTCGTTAGAGCGTTGAAAGTGCTCAGGTTCTTATGTCTTTCGACAAAACCCGCACGGTCACCGACACGGCAGCCCTTGATCAGCCGGGCGATGAAGGCCGCGCTTATGGCAGAACAAGTTCATTTTGGCAACGACGAACCGTCAAATCCGCTTCCCCGACTGATGACAGGATGCCGGTCATTGGCATCGCCCGCTTCATTAGGACGGCAGGACAACATGAGCATTTCAGCCCAATCAATCATTTCTTTCATGAATTTCAAACCGATCCGCCCGGTGCGGGGAATCCTTGCCCTCACCGCGATCGCCTTTGCCGCGGGAATGTTGAGCCCGGCGGCGGCCGGGACGCGGCCGGGCGCCTATGACGGGAACTGGAACGTGACCTTCACCACTCGCGCGGGCAATTGCAGCTCGACCAACAGCGCCCCCTTCAACGTCTCCGGCACGCAGGTTTCCTCGGCCGGCGGTGGCAAGGTGACCGGCGGCGTCACCCCGGGCGGCGCTGTTTCCGTTCACATTTCGGTCGGCTTGTCGGCGGCGGACGGCAAGGGCCGTCTCGTCGGCAGCTCGGGAACGGGCCGCTGGAGCGGCGTCATCTCCGGTGACCGCTGCAGCGGCACCTGGCAGGCGAGCAAAACCTGAAGTCTGACGTCCCGTGCCCTTAAACCCAAGACAGCACCGTCCCCGCGCGTCTGAAGCGGGGACAGTGGACGACCGGATTTTTAGAGAATGGCGACCGGGGATCAGCGCGGTGCTAGAACCATCACGACTTGGCGGCCTTCGAAGCGGGCGTCCTGCTCGACCTTGGCATACTCCGCGACGTCGGTTTTGATCTTGTCGAGAAGTTTGGTGCCGATTTCCTGGTGCGCCATTTCGCGGCCGCGGTAACGCAAAGTGATCTTGACCTTGTCGCCTTCCTCAAAGAAGCGCTGCATAGCGCGCATCTTCACGTCGTAATCATGATCGTCGATCATCGGCCGAAGCTTGATCTCCTTGATTTCGACGGTCTTCTGCTTTTTGCGGGCTTCTGCCGCTTTTTTCTGCGCCGAATACTTGTACTTCCCGTAGTCCATGATCTTGCAAACGGGAGGAGCGGCATTGGGCGAAATCTCAACGAGATCCATTCCGGCTTCAGTCGCCATTTTGATCGCGAGGATCGTTTCGACGGTGCCGAGATTCGTGCCGTGCTGGTCGATTAGCTGAACCGTTGCGTTGCGGATTTCATCGTTGGTGCGCGGCCCATCTTTGGCAACGGTGGGCGGGGCTCTATTGGGACGGCGAATGGGTAGTTCTCCAAAATTGTGAACGAAGGTTGTAGTTTGAAGGAATAAGGCCCTGCGGGCAAGCAAACTCACCCTTGGGAAGCGAAAAAGCATCAAATGCGATGCTTTTCGGCCACGCGGATGCTTGGACCGCCGAGATAGGGCGCAAGTTCACCCGACGCAAGCATCATAACGCGTTAACCGGCTTTTCGTTGACGGACATCATCCGCTCACGCAGAGAGGGCGTGGAGTGACGACGCCATGACCGGTTCCACCGCAAACCCAGAGAAACCCCTGACGATCGAGGTCGGCCGGACCGATGCGATGCGCCGCATCGCGGTCCGTGCCCGCGAAGGCGATTTACCGGGGCTTTTTTGGCTCGGAGGCTTCAAGTCGGACATGCGGGGCACTAAGGCCCTGGCGCTGGATGCGTGGGCGGCCGAGCGTCGCCGCGCCTGTATCCGGTTCGACTATTCCGGCCACGGCGAATCCGGTGGCGATTTCGTCGAGGGTACGATCGGGCGCTGGCTGGAAGAAAGCGTCGAGGTATTCGAGCAGTTTTGCGTTGGCCCGCAGGTGGTGATCGGCTCCTCCATGGGCGGGTGGATGGCGCTGCTGTTGGCGCGGGAACTCGCCAGGCGTCCTGCCCCCCGCGTCTCGCTGAAGGGGCTTGTGCTGATTGCGCCGGCGCCCGATTTCACCGAGGAGCTGATGTGGAAGGGGTTTTCGTCCGACATTCGCCACCAGATCGAGACCACGGGCGTCTGGCTGCGTCCGTCCGAATACGGCGACCCCTATCCGATCACCCGCAACCTGATCGAGGAGGGCCGCCAGCATCTCCTGCTCGGCGGCACGATCGAGGTCGGCTGTCCGGTGCATATCCTGCAAGGCGCGCAGGACCCCGATGTGCCGTGGAAGCACGCGTTTGCGCTGGCGCACCGGCTGCCGGCCGACGATGTGGTGCTGACGATGATCCAGGACGGCGATCATCGCCTGTCGCGGCCACAGGACATTGCGCGGATCCTGGCTGCTGTTGCGGAGATGGGCTGACGACCGTCACGACGGGAGATGTGCTGCGTCCCACTCCGTTTGCACGGTCACATCTGTCTCTGCCACCGCGGCGCGCGACGCCAGCACCGTCAAAGCTGAAGGCTCCAGCAATTGCGACAGTGCCCACACGGCAGCGCCACGAACCAACGGGCTTGTATCAGCCAGCAGACGCTCGGCTTCCGTTGCCAGTGATGGATCATTCGAATTGCCGATCGCAATCAGCACATTGCGGATGAAGCGGTCGCGGCCGATGCGCTTGACTGGTGATTTCGCGAACAGTTTCCGAAACGCCGCGTCGTCGAGCCGCACCAGCGTCGAAAGGTTGGGCGCGCGCAGTTCCCCGCGCGGCGACAGTTTCGCCTCATGGCCGGCCTTCGCGAACTTGTTCCATGGGCAGACCGCCAGGCAATCGTCGCAGCCATAGATGCGATTCCCGATGGCCTGGCGGAATTCGCGCGGGATCGGCCCCTTGTTTTCGATGGTGAGGTAGGAAATGCAGCGGCGCGCATCGAGCTTGTAGGGCGCCGGGAACGCGGATGTCGGACAGATGTCGAGGCAAGCCTGGCATGAACCGCAGTGATCGCGATCGGCTTCGTCGCGTGGCAGATCGGCATCGGTGAAGATCGCGCCGAGAAACAACCACGAGCCGAACTCGCGCGATACAAGGTTGGTATGCTTGCCCTGCCAGCCAAGGCCCGCGGCCTGAGCCAAGGGCTTTTCCATCACGGCCGCGGTATCGACGAACACCTTGACCTCGCACGAGGCGGTTGCCGCCAGCCATCGCGCTAGCGCCTTGAGCCGCTTCTTGATCACGTCGTGATAATCGTCGCCCTGTGCGTACACCGAAATCGCACCGTGCGTCCGCTGCTCCAAAATCGCGAGCGGATTCTCATCGGGACCGTAATTGACGCCGAGCATGATCACGGAACGAACGCCGGGCCACAAGGTTCGCGGATCGCTGCGGCGCTCGGGATTGGCCGCGAGCCAGTCCATGTCGC
>DATHPL010000033.1:0-2461 GCA_035483915.1 Bradyrhizobium sp. | reverse complement strand
TGCCGATCGCTGCAACCACCGCACTCGAGATGATCGGGCCGATGCCCGGCACCGTCATGACCCTTCGACAACTGCTATCACTCTTTGCCAAAGTCTCGATCTCGTCGGTCAAGGGTTCAATTCGTACATCGAGTGTGCTTTCAGAACCCGTTTCATCCAGGCAGGGGGGCAGTTCATCGAGTCGATTCGCATCTCGTTTGCTAACCCGGATTTTGCTCCCTTCCTGCAGCGGATCCGCGATATCAATCCGTGTGAATCGGCGTGCAAAAAGGACCCCTTTTCGGGGTGATCGGCATCCAAACGGAACCCCGGCACAGAGGGCCCATATCGGCTTCCGTGGTTTTTGGAAGTCGAGGTTGGGATGCTGGTCGTGGAGACGATTGCAAAGATACGCCGGGCGTTTTTCAAGCAGGGCAAGCCGATCAAGGCGATCTGCCGGGAGTTGGGCGTATCCCGCAAGGTCGTCAGGAAAGTGATCCGGTCGGGGGCGACCGAGTTTCGTTACCAGCGGGAAGATCAGCCACTGCCGAAGATTGGGCGTTGGCGAGACGCGCTTGATCAGCTGCTGGCGCAGAACGAGACCAAGTCATCACGCGAACGTCTGACGCTGATCCGGCTGTTCGAGGAGCTGCGCGGGCGTGGATATGACGGCGGCTACGACGCCGTGCGCCGCTATGCTCGGCGCTGGGCTCAGGAACGCGGGCAAGCAACCGCCGCAGCGTTTGTACCGCTGAGCTTCGCTCCGGGCGAAGCCTATCAGTTCGATTGGAGCCACGAGATTGTCTTGCTGAGCGGAGCGACGGTGACCGTGAAGGTCGCTCACGTCCGGCTCTGCCATAGTCGCATGCTGTTCGTGCGAGCCTATCCGCGTGAGACGCAGGAGATGGTGTTCGACGCCCATGATCGGGCGTTCGCCCTGTTCAAAGGCACCTGCGGGCGCGGCATCTACGACAACATGAAGACCGCGGTCGAGACGATCTTCGTCGGCAGGGACCGGCGCTACAATCGCCGCTTCCTGCAGATGTGCAGCCATTACCTGGTTGACCCGGTTGCCTGCACGCCAGCGTCGGGGTGGGAGAAGGGACAGGTCGAGAACCAAGTCGGTCTGGTTCGCGAGCGGTTCTTCACGCCTCGGCTTCGGTTCAAGAACTTCGACGAGTTGAACGTCTGGCTGACCGACCGATGTATCGCCTACGCCAAGGCCCACAAGCATCCTGAGTTCACGGATAAGACAATCTGGCAGGTGTTTGAGGGGGAGCGACCGAATCTCGTTCCCTATGCCGGGCGGTTTGACGGATTCCATGCCGTGCCGGCTTCTGTCTCCAAGACTTGTCTGGTGCGCTTCGACAACAACAAGTACTCGGTGGCAGCTAACGCGGTCGGTCGGCCGGTCGAGGTTCAGGCCTATGCCGATCGCATCGTCATCCGCCAGGACGGCCGGATAGTCGCTGAACATCGACGCTCCTTCGGCCGCGGGCAGACGATCTACGATCCCTGGCACTACGTGCCGGTGCTTGCACGCAAGCCCGGCGCTTTGCGCAACGGTGCGCCGTTCAAGGACTGGGTTTTGCCAGCCGCGATGGAACGGGTGCGGCGCAAGCTCGCCGACGCTGACGACGGCGATCGACAAATGGTCGACGTCCTCACCGCGGTGCTTACCGATGGGCTGCCGGCGGTCGAGGCGGCCTGCGCCGAGGCCATCAGCCACGGCGTGCATTCTGCCGATGTGATTCTCAACATCCTGGCCCGCCAGCGTGATCCCGGTCCACCGATCACGATCCTTACGCCCGCTGCCCTGACGCTGCGCCATGAACCCGTCGCCGATTGTGCCCGTTATGACAACCTCAGGAGGACCGTCTGATGGAACGTACTCAACTGTTCGACCTTATGGGCGAGCTCAAACTCTATGGCATGAAGGCCGCCTTCGATGAGATCATGGCCACCGCCGTCAAGCGCCAGCACGAACCCCAGCGTATCGTTGGCGAACTGCTGACCGCCGAGGTCAGCGAGAAGCAGGCGCGTTCAATCCGTTACCAGCTCACCATTGCCAAGCTGCCGCTCGCCAAGGATCTCGACGACTTCGAGTTCACGGGCACCCCGATCAACGAGACGCTCGTTCGCGATCTCGCCGGCGGCGCCTTCCTTGCCCAACGGCGCAACGCTGTTCTGGTCGGCGGCACCGGTACCGGCAAGACCCATTTGGCTATCGCGATTGCTCGAAGCTGCATTCGCAGCGGCGCCCGCGGCCGGTTCTATAACGTCGTCGATCTGGTCAACCGGCTCGAGAGCGAGACCCGCAACGGACGCCAGGGCCGGCTCGCAGAACATCTGACACGCATGGACTTCATTGTCCTCGACGAACTCGGCTATCTCCCATTCGCTCAGTCCGGTGGCCAGCTCCTGTTCCACCTTGTTAGTCGCCTCTACGAACGCTCCTCGATCATTGTCACAACCAACCTCG
>DATHPL010000032.1:0-2305 GCA_035483915.1 Bradyrhizobium sp. | reverse complement strand
CGCCTGAAAGGCTGACGGGAGCGGCGGTTTATAGTCAGGCAATACGGCTCTGTCCACCATGCTCCGCCTGGCGGCTTCGCATGGCGCAGCCGTGCGAAAAGCCGACAGCGAAACATGTCCGGCATAGCCCGAAGGGCGAAGTCGGACGGCCTCGTAAACCAATGAAAATAATGAAAATTTTCTAGTACCGCTACTCGTTGTCCTCGTCCTCGTCCGGACGGCCCGGGACCACGTAGGAGCCCGACAGCCAACGATTAAGGTCGACATCCCGGCAGCGATCCGAACAGAACGGACGGCTTTGCTCGGTCGAAGGCTTGCCGCAAATCGGGCACGGCTTGGCCGCCGCCGCGCAGGGAGATGCCTTGCCGGACGGCTTAGCTGGCATTCAACCAGCCAAAGCGGATCGGGAACCCTTCGCCGCCAAGCAGCGAAATCGATTCATACAAAGGCAGGCCCACGATGTTGCTGTAGGAGCCGACCATCTTGACCACGAACGATCCCGCGATGCCCTGCACGGCGTAGCCGCCGGCCTTGCCGCGCCATTCACCGGAGCCGATATAGGCTTGGATGTCATCTTCCGAGAGCCGCTTGAAACGCACGCGGGTCTCGATCAGGCGCTGGCGAAACGCTTCGCGCGGGGTGACGAGACAAATCGCCGTGTAGACGCGGTGGTTGCGCCCCGACAATAGCCGCAGGCATTGCGCGGCCTCATCGACCAGATTGGCCTTGGGCAGGATGCGACGGCCGACCGCAACGACAGTGTCGGCGGCAAGAATGAAGGCGCCGCGCAGCTCGTCGTCGAGCTGCACCGATTTGAGCGCGGCATCGGCCTTGGCGCGAGCGAGGCGATTGGCGCAGGCGCGCGGCAACTCGCCGCGCTTGGGGGTCTCATCGACATCGGCAGGGCGCAACGCATCAGGCTCGATGCCGGCCTGATTGAGCAGGCCGAGACGTCGCGGTGAACCTGAGGCGAGAACCAGTTTGGGACGGCCAAGCATGCGGATTAAAGTCGGTGGGAGGAGATTCGGAGCCCCTTAATGCGCGCGGAACCTATCGGAAGGCTCAAGCCGAGACAACCGTGCATTCGTTACCATCATGACAAACTGGGCGCCCGGTAACTAGCGGCTACGCTTGAGAAAAAAGCACATAACGCTGCTGACATCCGGCCGTCACGAAGCCGCACCCCACCGGACACGCCGTGACGCATCTCCGGCTCTCGGGAACCGGCTTACCCCGTCGGCCTTGCGCCGGCGTTAGCCGCTGGCCGCGCCGACCTTCGAAAACCGCTTGCGAATGCGCAACAGCAAGCCATCGCAAACCTCGCGATAGGCCTCCAGTTTCTGCTCGCGGCTCCCCTCGAGGCCGGTCGGGTCCGGCGTTGGCCAATATTCGACCTCAGCCGCCAGCGTTCGCGTCAGGTCCAACGCCTTGTGATGCGCCTCCGGCGCCAGCGTGATGATGAGATCGAAGTTGAGGCCTTCCCAATCGTCGAGTTCCTCGAACGTCATCGGTTTGTGCTGCGAGATGTTCTGGCCGAGTTCAGCCATCACGGCGACCGCGAAGGGATCGAGTTCGCCTTTCTTGACGCCGGCCGATCGCACATAGAGCGCGTGGGGAAACATCTGCTGCAGCAGGCTTTCCGCCATCGGCGAGCGCACGCTGTTGAAGCCACAGGCAAACAGCACGGCTTGCGGAGCACGCAAGAGCGGCGCCGCCATCAGGCTTTTTTCGGTTGGCGCATGATTTCCGGGATCATGCTTGTTATCTCGCGCATGATCTCCGCGCAAACGCGTCTTACGTTTGTCGCGAGAGAAAACCGCTGCACACTTTTCAGGGTCATACGCTACCCCTTCCAGTGCAGGACGCAGATCAGCGTAAACAGACGGCGGGCGGTTTCGAAATCGATTTGCACCTTGCCTTTCAGCCTCTCCTGCAGCGTGCGCGACCCCTCGTCATGGATGCCGCGCCGGCCCATGTCGATCGCCTCGATCCGGTCCGGCGTCGCGGTACGGATCGCCTGATAGTAGCTGTCGCAGATCATGAAATAGTCTTTCACGATGCGCCGAAACGGCGTCAGCGACAGCAGGTGCGCCACCACGGGCGAGCCGTCCTCGCGGCGGATATCGAAAGCGAGGCGATTGCCGGTGATACTGAGATGCAGCGTGAAGGGACCCCCGTCGGCGCCCTCCGGCGCGAACAGGTTCTGCTCGATCAGGTCGTAGATCGCGATCGCGCGCTCATGCTCGATGTCGGGACCGGAACGGCCGATCGATTCCTCATCGAGCGTGACTGCGACGATGCGGTT